>NZ_JBNHEP010000134.1:0-37718 GCF_050015995.1 Dapis brunnea BLCC-M229
ATTCAGATGATTGATAATATCAAAAATTTTGTCTTCTAAGTTTTTCTCTGATGTACATTCGAGCAGTAATTGACCAATGATTAGATGGGTTTGCTGTTTTCGACCTTCGGGAATCAAAGAATAAGCAGCTTGTTGAACGCGATCATGTAGGAAGCGATAACCGACAGCAATACCATCCCTTTTCTCTTCATTTTGTTCCCATCCTTGAAAAAACTTATAGGCTTCGCTCTTCGGCAAAATCAACCCTTCTCGCAAGACACTCCATAAAGCAGCAGCCACTTCCTCAAATGGGGTTTCACAAATAATCGCTAAGGTCTCTAACTCAAATTGATTGCCGATACAAGCGGCTAATTTCAGCACTTTTTGGGTTGCTTCTGGCAACTTATGCAACCTTCCGGCCATAAATTCCACCACATCCGAAGTGAGAGCTGCATCTTGCACCTTCACCAAATCGCATTCCCAATATCCTAAATTTCGATTAAAAGTAATCAACTCATCCTGATACAATCCTTTTAAGAACTGAGTGGTAAAAAATGGATTTCCTTTTGTCTTTTGATAGATTAAATCTGTTAAAGGAGTGGCTAATTCCACCGAACAACTCAGGGTTTCCGCCACTAATTGATTGATATGATTAACAGATAACGGTGCCAGAGTAATTGTCGAAATCGTTGTGTTTTGTTTCTCCAACTCTGCCAAAGTTAACATCAACGGATGAGCCGGGAAAACTTCGTTATCTCGATATGCCCCCAAAAGGAGCAAATATCCCCTTTGAGTATCTCCCATCAGCACTTTCAACAAATTTAACGATGCTGAGTCTACCCATTGCAAGTCATCAAGAAACAGGGTTAAGGGATGCTCAATTGTTGTAAAAACGGCGATAAATTTCTCAAACAGAAGGTTAAAGCGATTTTGGGCTGCACTGCCTTCTAGTTGGGGGACGGGAGGCTGCGCTCCCATAATCCTTTCTAGTTCAGGAATAACTTCAATGAGTACTTGTCCATTTTCTCCCACTGCTTCTAGTATTTTGGCTTTCCACTGTTGCAATTCGGCATCACTTTCTCCGAGTAATTGCCCCATGAGGTCTCGGAAAGCTTGGACGAAGGCTGAGAAGGGAATGTTCCGATTGAATTGGTCGTATTTGCCTTTGATGAAGTATCCTTTCTGTCTGGTGATGGGTTTGTGTACTTCATTCACTACTGCTGTTTTCCCAATGCCTGAATATCCTGCTACCAGCATCATTTCGGCTCTTCCCCCCTTGCTAAGGGGGGTTAGGGGGGATACTACTCTTTCAAAGGCATTGAGAAGGGTTTGTACTTCTTTTTCACGTCCATAGAGCTTTTCTGGGATATTGAAGCGATCGCTTCTATCTTGCTCTCCCAAGATAAACGGTTCAATTTTTCCCGTTTCTTCATATTCAATCTTACATTTTTCTAGGTCATATTTTAGCCCCAATCCACTTTGATACCTTTCTTCCGCATTTTTGGCCATCAATTTCACGATAATATTGGCTAGGGCTCTCGGAACTAGGGCTTCAGGAATTGGAGGTGGTGTTTTAGCGATGTGTGCGTGTACCAATTCTAGGGGGTCTTTACTTTCAAAAGGGCGTTTTCCTGTCAACAGTTCGTAAAATGTGACTCCCAAAGAATAAAAATCACTGCGATAGTCTATCCCTCTATTCATCCTTCCTGTTTGTTCGGGAGAAATATAAGCGAGAGTTCCTTCTAAGACATTGGGAGTTTGCAAACTTGTTCGTTCTTTGGGCAGTAACGATGAGATACTAAAGTCTATTAATTTTACTTGTTTTGTTTCTGGATGAATTAATATATTTGCTGGTTTGATATCTTTATGAATTATTTGATTTTGATGGAGATGGTGCAGAATTTCTGCTAGAGATAGAGCGATTTGCCAAAATTGTTGAAGAGATACTGACAATTGGCGTTGATATTCGGCTAGGGATATGGCTCCTATATCTTCCATGATTAGAGCATAGCCATTTTTGTAACGCAAGAGGGAGTAAGGTTTGATAATACCGGGGATGTCTAGATTTTTGGCAATGGCGTATTGGTTTCTAAACTGTACTAATTCGTTAAAGTTCGGATATTCCTGACCCATTAGTTTGACAATTACGGGTTGCCCGCTCTCTATGTTTCTACCCCGATAGACTAGGGTTCTATCGCTTTCGTGAATGAGTTCATGAACTTGATAATTAGCAATTTTCATTCTTTTTTTCCTTCTGGTAATAAATTTGAATGTTGATATAATTCTATGTCTAAAGGTAGACTTTTTTTGCCATCATTTCGGATGTGTTGTTACGGTAACTATACCATTAAAGGAAAAAATTTATTTCTCAAGGGGAGATTGGATATGGCGAGGTCTCCCGCTCTTGCAGAGGAGCTGCCTCTTGCAGAGGAGCTGCCTCTTGCAGAGGAGCTGCCTCTTGCAGAGGAGCTGCCTCTTGCAGAGGAGCTGCCTCTTGCAGAGGAGCTTCGCTAACGCTAACGCTAACGCTAACGCTAACGCTTTTCATGTCGCGCAGCGTTAACGAAGTTGTGCGGAACGCTAAACGCCATATCCAATCGACCAAGAGAAATAAATCTTTTCCTTTTAGTCAATCCTCTCCCTAAAAGGGAGAGGTAATTATCCATTAATGAAGCTCTTTAGATTTCATAGCTTGATTCACCAACGCCACATATTCTACTGACTGAGGGAACTGCTCCCAAAAACCTTCTAGCAAACCCTTCGCACCCCAAATGGAAATAGAAGTCGAAGTTAAAGATGGAGACAAGATTAAGGAAAACTGCCAGAAATAGCATATTATTTCCGTCTGACATCAAAAAGGAAACGCTTGCTTGATCCGACCTTACACTCCGCCATTAAAGAATGTATTGACCTACTTATATATCTGGAAGATGAAGGATACAGAACCTACAAAGATATAGGTCAAATCTTTAATTTGCACCCTAAGGAAGCCTATCATAGATGCTTAATCTTGTTACGTCGATTTGACTTCTGTTGAAAATTGTAGGCAGTGTGGGCAAAAGGCATTTTATGGCCAAAAATAGTCTGAGCTTATCCACGAAAATGCTTTTCTCCTAGCTGAAACACTGAGTGCTGATTGCCATATTTTAATGACCCATTTTGGGTAATTTCCCAGTCTCTATTTCCACTTTTCTCCCATTGCTTATGATCAAACCCTGCCTTATGAGGGAGGTAAACCCAACATTCGAGTGGATAAATTTCCGAGTTTTATGAAGTTTTGATGAAGTTGTTAGGGGTTTATCAAATTTGCACAAACTTCATATACAATCTTGAATAAATTTATCTGAAACCCTTGACTAAAAAGAACTACAGGAATTTAAAACACCCTCGTAAATTTTTTGGGCCTTATTTTTTTCACTTAAATACTGCTACACATACTTAGATTTTGCTCATGGTCTGTTTCCTTGTTAATGCTTGTCAATATAAATAATATTAGATATCAATAAAACTGTATATCTGCAACACAGAAAATCAAGTATCAAATTTTTATCCGTTTCTTTATCCCCCGATAATTCGTAATAATAGTCAATTATAAATTACTAAAAACTTAAATTAGTAACAGTTCATTAGGGTTAAATAAATTTAAATTTTCACCATATATAATTTGACTATCATCTTGATTTTATTTATTTTAAAGCAATAAAAACTGATAAAAATTTGTAGTTTCTTTTTTAGAAAGACCAATATTATTAATCTTGAGACTAATTATGAAGGTTTGATGAAGTTGCGTAGAACTACTTGCTATTGAAATAATTTCAGCATTAATATCTATTTATACATACAAGTTATTAATTTTTAATAACCTCAATTCCTTCTAGTTTACTTAGACTTTTGAGGTTTTAGATCTATGTTTGTGATTCTCAGGAGTAGAAATGTTGACAGAAAATACTTTGGTTAAAGGTAGTCGTTCTAGTATTGAGCGTCAGCTTAGGAAGAAAAAACTTAAATCTATCTCAAAAATATTAATATTGACCATTTTATGTGCGGATGGGTTATTTTTGACAGGATTTATTGGGTATCGTTTATATGGGAAATGGGTTGAGGCTAATCAAAGTATATATCCCCCAGGAGTTGAAGAAGATCGAGCGATATCTCCTACATCAATTCCTTGGATTAAAAGCAAAGCAGAATGTCTAGGTTCTAATAGAATTTGGGAAGATGGTAAATGCTTTGACTCTGAATGGAGCCATTTATTTTAAATATTGGGTAGTGGTGTACAAGTAGTGATATTCTTAAAAAATTTAAGTGGGCAAGCAAATACTGTTCCTCTCAAACTAAGAATTAGATATATTTTCTGTTGCCTTCTGGAGAAGAGTAAATATATTTAAAAATACGTTTTTTTCTGCAAACCATGATACCAATTTAATAAATATTTGTTACAAATAGCTAGGGGATTTGTTAGGAGTCAGGAGGAATGATTCAGGAGGATAGAGTCAGAATGAATAGCTTTAGTACCATTTATTAGTTCATAACTTATCTTATTAGTCAAAGAGACATCTACTGTAAATTCTCTTGATCTGGCTTATTATTCGTAACATTCTTTTTTCATGCATGGTCTAATTCGGCGCTCATTCTCCCCCCAAACCCTTATCTCCCCATTCCCTGCTTCACAAAAGGGTTTTAGGAGTTTCAGATCTGGAATAGCTTTGAAAGGGAGGATGGAAACCACGGATATAAAAGCCAAAGTTTTGATCGAGAATCACAAAAGTAGCCAGCAGGAAAGATAGAAAAAAAGGAAAATACAGATGAGTACAAATTTACAAAATTTTTGAATTATAACAGTATACAGAATGGAAAAGTGGTCATAAGCTGTTAATAGAACCTTAATTTTTTCTATAGGAGCAAGTCCCAATGACTACTACCACAAAATTTAATCCCTATCTGATGGGTAATTTTGCCCCAGTCAGCAAAGAAATAACTGCTGAAAACCTAGAAATCAAAGGCGAACTCCCTAGAGATTTGTCAGGAATGTATGTGAGAAATGGCCCTAATCCTCAATTTGCGCCTCTAGGTAAATATGATTGGATGGATGGTGATGGAATGCTTCATGGGGTAAGGATTAGTGGTGGTAGGGCAGAATATCGGAACCGCTATGTACGGACCGGAGGATTTGAAGTAGAAAAAGACTTGGGTTATGCAGTATGGAGTGGCAGATTAGAACCTCCTCAAATAAATAATCCCTATGGCCCCTATAAAAATGTGGCCAATAATGGTGTAACTTTTCACAATGGCAAGTTATTAGCTCTTTGGGAAGCAGGTTTACCTTATGGGGTTGAAGTTCCTAGTCTAGAAAAAATAGGTCCCTATTTGTGTGATGGTTACTTAGATTCTGCTTTTACTGCTCATCCGAAAGTTGACCCCATGACTGGAGAATTGATATTTTTTGGTTACGCTCTTGATGCACCTCCATATTTAAAATATGGTGTAATTTCTAATAACGGGGAGCTATTGCAGACAGTACCAATTAATGTACCCGTCCCAACTGGCCCACATGATTTTGCCATCACAAAAAACTATACAGTTTTGATGGATTTACCATTACGGTTCCGTCCAGAACGAGAAGAACAAGGTTTACCTGCTTGGATGTTTGAAACTGGAGTGCCAAGTCGTTTTGGTATCTTACCTCGGTATGGGAACAATGAAGATATTCGCTGGTTTGAAGCTCAACCTTGCTATATCAATCATATTCTTAATGCTTATGAATTTGGGGATGAAGTGGTAATGTATGGTTGTCGGATGAGTTCGACTCATTTGTATCCTGGTACTTTTAGAGACCCTGATGAAAATATTCCTCGAATGTATGGATGGGCATTTAATCTCAAGACTGGCGCAGTGAGAGAGGGAATGTTAGATAAGAGACCGTCAGAGTTTCCTTGTATTAATAATAGGTATGTGGGGCGCGAAATGCGTTATGGTTATACTTCGAGAATGGCATCTTTGCGACCATTGTTTGACGGGATTATTAAATATGACTTTGGTACTGGTAGATCGCTACCCCATGATTTTGGTGAAAGTCGTTATGGGGGTGCTGTGACGTTTGCACCGAGAATAGGTGCTATTGATGAGGATGATGGTTGGTTGTTGACGTTTGTGTATGATCAGAAAGAGAAACGTTCTGAATTATTGGTCATAGATGCTCAGGATATGAGGGGTGAACCTGTAGCGCGGGTAATGTTACCTCAGAGAGTACCTTATGGTTTTCATGGTACTTGGGTGTCTGAGATGCAGTTGATAACAAATAGTTAACTAGCTATCAGCTTTGAGCAGCTCGGGGTTAAAATTCCCGAAACTATTGCTGAGGATGCTTTAGGAGTGGTTAAAATCCCCTTATCGCAAGCAAAAAAAATGAAGTGTGGTAACCGCTTCCTTAAAATTTCTTTTCTTGAGGAAAAGAAAGTTAAGCGATCGCTCTTTTGGGTTGACATGGAAGAGGAGCGATCGCCATTTTATAGCGCTTTTCATTAACATAGAATACAGATCATTAACGCACCGAAAGATTATGGGGGAGGCGGTGCGTTACATTTCATTAACGCACCCTACAACTTCACTTTTCAGATCAAATCTGCTTAATTCGGTATAAAAAAATGTTCCATCTTCAGTTATTGCTATATCTCCCCATCTCCCCATCTCCCCAGCATCTTTATCTCCCCAGCATCTTTATCTAATTACACCAATGCTACCGGATTTGATATCATGTTGCGAAGCAAAACGCACCCTAGTGTTTTGTTTTAGTTTGGTGATAATATGCAATATATTAACTGCTGTATATAACATCTAACTATGCAAACTACTGACTTTCTCTCTCAGCTCAATTTATCCCAACGGCAAGCAGTACAACATTTCTGCGGACCAATGTTGGTTGTGGCAGGTGCTGGTTCGGGCAAAACTAGGGCATTGACTTATCGTGTGGCCCATCTAATTCGTCATCATCGGGTACACCCAGAAAATATTCTGGCGGTGACGTTTACAAATAAAGCTGCAAGGGAAATGAAGGATCGTATTGAGAGACTGTTTGCCCAACAACAGGCGGAAGCTAAATATGGTAAACCATTTTCAGCATTGACACCGGAGGAACAAACAAGGTTGCGATCGCAGGTTTACAAAAATATTACTAAGCATTTATGGATGGGAACGTTTCATAGTCTTTGCGCTCGGATTCTGCGGTTTGATATTAATAAATATCAGGATGAAAAAAAACGTCGTTGGGATAAAAATTTTTCTATTTTTGATGAAAGTGATGCTCAAAGTTTAGTTAAGCAAATTGTTACTAAACAGCTAAATTTGGATGATAAAAAATTTGAACCACGTTCTATCAGATATGCTATTGGTAATGCTAAAAATAAAGGAATGTCACCTCTAGAATATCAAAGAGCAGAGCCAGATTATCGGGGTAGGGTAATTGCTGAAGTCTATGGAATTTATCAAGATAATTTGGCTGCAAATAATGCTCTTGATTTTGATGATCTAATCAGAATACCTGTGGAATTATTTCGGCAAAATGAGCAAGTATTGGCTTATTGGCATCAACATTTTAATCATATTTTAGTGGATGAATATCAAGATACTAATCGAACTCAATACAATTTTATTAGATTTTTAGCCACTAATGGTGAAGACCCTAGATATTTTAATAACTGGAAAAATCGTTCTGTTTTTGTGGTGGGAGATGTAGACCAATCTATTTATTCCTTCCGCATGGCAGATTATACAATTTTGCTGGAATTTCAGAATGATTTTGGTGATGGTTTGCCTGATGAAGATACCCGAACAATGATTAAGTTGGAGGAAAATTATCGCTCGCGAGAAAATATTCTGGAAGTGGCGAATAGATTGATTGAAAATAATACTCAACGTATTGATAAAATTCTCAAACCAACCAGGGGTTTAGGGGAAGAAATTTATTGTTATGAGGCAGAAGATGAGCGAGAAGAAGCGGAGTTTGTTTGTAGCAAAATTCAGGAAATTACAGACCAAAACCCAGAATTAGATTTAGGCAGTTTTGCTGTGCTTTATCGGACTAATTCTCAGTCACGCCCCCTGGAAGAAGCCTTGATTCATTATGATATTAAATATGTGATAATTGGGGGTTTAAGATTTTATGACCGGAAAGAAATTAAGGATGCTTTGGCTTATTTGCGGGCAATTGCGAATCCTGCTGATACTGTTAGTTTGCTCAGAATTATTAATACTCCGAGAAGGGGAATTGGTAAGACAACTATTGATAGTTTATTAAGTGCTAGTGTCCAGATGGGAATACCTTTATGGGAAATAATTAACGATCGAACTTCTGTTAATGCTTTGGCAGGTCGTTCATCAAAGGCTGTGAATAAATTTGCTGAGATAATTCAACATTGGCAAGATGAGGTGGAAAATTTGACTGCTCTGGAAATTGTTGAGGGAATTTTGGAGGATTCTGGTTATATTGAAGAGTTGAAAAAACAGGGTACGGAAGATGCAGATAACAGACTGGCAAATTTAGGAGAATTATGTAGTGCTGTGGCTCAGTTTCAAGAGGATAATGAAGATACAACTTTAGGAGGTTTTTTGGCAAATGCTTCTTTGGCTTCTGATTTAGATAACCTCCAAGATGGGCACGAAGCTGTATCGTTAATGACGTTACATTCGGCTAAAGGTTTAGAATTTCCAGTAGTATTTATGGTTGGTTTGGAACAAGGTTTGTTACCTCATTTTCGGAGTATAGATGACCCTTTATCTTTGGAAGAAGAAAGGCGACTTTGTTATGTAGGAATTACCAGGGCACAAGAACAATTATTTCTTTCTTATGCCACTGAAAGGCGACAATTTTGGGGAGCGCGAGATGCCACAATTCCATCTCAATTTTTGGGTGAGTTACCGGGAGATTTGGTTAATACTAATGCTATGAAAAAGGTAATTTATCGCTCAAAACGTCAAAGTAAAAAGACTAAAAATACTGCTGTTCAAAAATCTGTAAATAATCCAACAGAAAATTGGCAAGTTGGGGATAAAGTGATGCACGAAAATTTTGGCGTGGGGTTGGTAACTAATGTTTTAGGTGAGGGAAGAAAGATGAGTTTAGGTATCAAGTTTGGTAAGAGTAAAAAAATTATCGATCCTAAAACTGCACCAATGGAAAAGTTGAATTGAAAAAGTATACCGTTTCACGGAAGTTAAAAGTCAAAAGCAAGGGGAGATGGCTTTGTAGTAATCTTATTGCGTATCAATTTCATCTAACCTAGTTTTGCTTTTGGCAATTACCAATTTTGAGGAATTTAAAGTACAAATCTATTGTATTTCATTATTCTTCACTATCGATAACAGCAGGAATATCGCGAGCAGCATGAAGTATTCGTACCACATCAATACAGTCATCTTGAGTGAGATAAAAAATTAAGTGCTTGTTAAACCGTTCTACTAAACTTACCCAAACTTACCCATAAGGGTTTTGGAGCTAGCTTCCTGTTTCACAGAAGATCACTGACCGCAGTCTGCAACTTATCTTCTCCACAGGCTTCTTCTCGGTGGGAACTCCACCTACTGACGCGCATAGTTTTCTAAGTTAACAGCAGCATTAAAGTCTCTGTCTGTCTCCAAACCACAGTAATAACATTTGTAAGTTCTCTTGTGCAACGGCATTTTCTGTTGATGCCCACACTGAGAACATAATTGAGAGCTTGGATAAAATCTATCTGCTATTATTAGCTCACTGCCGTACCACTCGCACTTGTATGATAACTGACGCTTAAATTCATAAAAGCCACAATCGGCGATGGCGCTTGCTAGCTTGTGGTTTTTGAGCATTCCGCTTACATTCAAATCTTCTATCACTATGGTGCTGTGGTTTTTAGCTAACCATGTTGTTAGTTTATGTAGTGTATCTGCTCTAATATCTGCTACTTTTTTGTGCACTCTTGCTAGTTTTTTTACCGCTTTAGCTCTGTTTTTAGAGCCTGGCTCTTTTTTCTGGACACGGCGTTGATAACGAGTTAATCGTTTTTTGGCTTGCTTATATGCTTTGACATTAGCATACTTGGTTCCATCACTACAGGTGGCTAGAGTATTTATTCCTACATCAACACCGATAATATCTCGTTGTTTTGGAGTCGGATTCGGTTCTGACTCCAAATCGTATTTAAAGCTAATATACCAATTATTTGCACGTTTTGATATGGTAACATTTTTAACTGGTACAGAAGGTAAAATTTCATAAGTTTTTACTATTCCTATTCTTGGTAGTTTGATATAGTTTCCTTTCAGGATTTTAATACTTCCTTCTAGATAGAAACTATCTTTTTTTCCTTTTTTCTTAAACTTGGGAAATCCACGTTTAGGAATAGTTAGAAAGTTTTTAAATGCCCTCTCTAAATCTCTTAATGCTTGTTGAGGGGCACACTTTGACACTTCATAATACCAGGTATTTTCACTTTTGACTTCAGCTACCAAACCCTTGTGCAAAGTGATAGCACTCAGTCGTTTCTTGGTAGCTTCGTATTCAGAAATGCAAGTTGCTAGTCCCCAGTTATAAGCAGTCAGGAGCTACACCCGCGTGTTTGGCGAGTATGGTTTTTTGTTGATTATTGACTTTTAATTTAGTCTTGATTGATTGCATTTCAATTTTTCGGCCACCTCTTTTAATAGTTTCATAAGTTAGACATAAATCTAGTATATCACAGTAAATGTCTACTTATGTTAAATTTTGTCCAATTATTTTAATACTGTTAATAGCCCCTTGACTGCCAGCTTCCGCAAACCTGCTAAACTAGAATTTTGTACTGGACTACCTATACCAGGCATCTTCGCCAGTTGCGAGATAGTCTCTCTGGTGGCATCAAAAAATCGCAATGCTGCATCCATATTATCTTAAGCAATATAAGCAAATTGCTGGTCCAAATCGTCGCTTGCTTTTGGTCTAATTACAATTTGTCGCGTCATCTACTTTAATCGCTTAATTTTTCTACAAGCGCACTACGTTTTTGTTCCCACCAACTTTCTGTGACTTTAATAGGCGGGCCACTGTTGATACCTTCTAACAACATGGTTTCTAATTCGGTCGTTTGCTGTTGGTCTCTATATATTAAATGTAAGATGTATTCGCTGGCATTGTTGTAGTTACCAGAAGCAATTTGTTGATTAACAAATTCTTGCATGGATTCAGGAATTGAGATATTAAGTGTTTTCATAATTTATTTACCTCCTAGAGTAAATGGTAAAAGATAATTGAGATTTTGTCAAATCTGGGTTAGTGGCGATCGCTCTAGTTATATCTCCAGAAGGAAAAAGCGATCGCTCCTCAAAGGTAGTTGGTTTTAGAGAGGCTATCGCTCGTGCTTTGTTTAATCTTCTATATCTGCAAGCATCCAGATATCTATACCCGGACTGGGATGGCGTAAAGCAGTATCGTTAGTCAGAAAAACTGTGCATCCTGCTTCTATGGCAGTTGCCAGATGCAAGGCATCTACTAAACCTAAGTTACTGCTTCCTCTTAGACTTGCTGCTGTAATTACCGTTGTTCTGCTAATACTGCAAAAAGTGAGATTAGGAAATTTTGGTAGTTCCGTTGCATACTCTCGGGCAATTTCAACTTCTCCCTCACGCAAAGGTTTGACCATGAGTTCTGCCAAGACTAAATCGCAAGCAAAGCCTTGACACTTTCCTTGTTCGATGGCTGCAAAAATTTTGAGGACTCGATCGCCAAATTCTAGGTTGCCTTCTAGGGCGTAAATAAAAATTACGCTGTCTAGAGCTATTTTGGCTCCTTCTAATTCTTCTAATCTCGCCATGATTGCCTTTGAGAGCGAATATAGTTGATGGCATCTTCGTCTTGCCAGAGTTGGCGATGTTTGCCGAAGATGCGCGATGTGTGGCTAATTTCTGGCACTATGACTACGGTGCCATCGACTATTTTTAGTTCTAGGCGATCGCCTGGTTGCCACTTTAGGGCATCGCGCAATTCGGGAGGAATGACTATTTGATATTCTTCTCCTAGTTTGGTTGTGGTCATTAGGTTAGTTCGAGTATGTTTGAGTGCGGGCTCTATTATATCATATTTGAGGCATTGGTGTCAGCGATCGCTCCTCAAACCTGGTTGGTTTTGGAGAGGCGATCGCTAAGGAATCGGCAATTCACAGTAGGTTGGGTTTCGTTCCTCAAGCAAACATTAACATTTTGTGTGATAAAAATACATTTTCAACTTTTGTAGAGGCAAAGTATTAGGGTAATAATTCATGGGTTTGATTGGAGATTTACGATCCAACCCTTGATAATAAACCATAAAACAAACAAAATAAAGCATTAAACTTTTCTCAAGATGACCAAACAAATAAATCGAAAACTAATAATTTTTATCGCATTCCTACTATGGTCTTATCCTAAGACTCTTCAATAACCCACTGTTCAAATATTTTTGCTCCAATTTTATACTGTTCATCATCAAGTTTTTGAATTACTCCTGTACCAGCTAATACCTCAAGAGCATCTGCTATTTCACCAATGCTTAAATCAACTTTTTTACCTAGAGATTCAGTTGTTCCCATTCTCTTTTCTATCAATTTTAAATAAACCGATCGCTCAATTGGGCTAAAACTATAACTCTTTTTTTTATTATCCCACCAAGCAGAAAAATCTCCATCATATTGACGAATTAAATTGTTAATTAAACTATCTATTACATAAGATTTATCTGAATTTTTATAATCAAAAATTGTGTTGAGTAATTGCTGGAGCAAATATGGATGACCGCCAGAAAATTCAATTATTTGCTCAATTTCTTCGTTAGTGAGGAAAATATTTTCAACTTGACGACGGTAGGCAATTAGTTGTCGTACATCTGCTTCTTTCAGAGATCCTAACCATTCTAC
The DNA here is from genome assembly GCF_050015995.1 of Dapis brunnea BLCC-M229. Lineage (NCBI taxonomy): Bacteria > Bacillati > Cyanobacteriota > Cyanophyceae > Oscillatoriales > Microcoleaceae > Dapis > Dapis brunnea. The sequence continues at coordinate 12,876 of NZ_JBNHEP010000134.1, forward strand.
TTCAGCAATGTTGAGTAGGGGAGAACCAACTTTCTGTTGATAATCTTTTAAGTCTCGATAACCAGAAAAAATTAGACCGACAAATGCTTTGAGGGCAGTGTCTGTATCTTTCAAAGCTCGGAGATAACTCCAAGCATCGTTTGCCCATTTCTGATTCACAATAAATTCTGCACCATCTATTAAATAGCAAACGCCTGTAAAATTTTTCTTTTGCAATGATTTCAGTATTCTGAGTAAGTCTTGACGGAAATCTTCATTGAGCAGGCGACGTTCGTAGTCTGGGTTAGTTACTTTTAAGGAAACCCCTACTTTTTTAGGCAAACCTACATTTATCTCTCCTCCCGGAATTTGTCGTAGTAAACGACGGTAACTTTTACGCCAATTAGATAACGTACCTTCTTTATATTCAGCAAAAGCTTCTTGGAGGCGGGCAATCATTAAATAGCGCAGATGGTCTAAATTTTCTGGTCGCTCTTGTTGCAAGTTGAATAACACTGGAAATGCCCGATAGTCGGAATTGCTAGAGGTCAGAAACCGATGTTGAATCGCATTTAACAAGCTGATTTTTCCCAGACGACGACCTCCTAATAAGATGCGCACTGAAAAAGGCGATCGCTCAACAGCTTTCAAAATATCATTTCTCCCAAAAAAGTAACGGCTGTCTGCTATTGGGAGTTTAAAATCTGGTCTTATGAAAGTTGCCACTCTTGCGCCTCCTGTTGTTTCATTTGCATTCTTAACCATTGAGTCAGAAGTGGTAATTTTATTTGATATATATCTTCTGCTCCTAACTCTTGCCGTAGGATTAAACCAACTGATTCTAACCACAGCAAAGCATCTAAACACTCACTTTCTGTCAATTTATTTTCTAGTTTTTTCAGTATAACAGATGATGGAATTCCTGACTCAAGTTTTTCATTGCAAGCAAGCAACCGCATAATTGCCATTGCTGACTGAAACTCCCGTTTTTCTATGTCTCCCCAAATATTTTGCCCGCAGTAATCTTTTAATACTCCTGAATAAGTGAAGGGTTTGCTCAAATAACGTTCGGCATCAGCAAAGTGGATATTTCCTTCATGCTCTTTTGCCACTTTCTTGCACAATAAACTTGCTAATTGGCGAGATACAAACGGATGTCCGCCACTCCGAATATGAATTTCACTCTGAGTTGCTGCGTCAAAAGTAATTCCCATTAAGTTTCCAATATCAGTCAACATTCGAGTCGTTTCATCGGCAGAAAACGGCACGACAAAAATTTCCTTGAAAAAGTTAAACACGGGATTAGTAGGTACATTAGGTTGTTTCCATTGATTAATGCGGTTAATATCTGGATGGACATCCGCCACCAGTAGGGAAAGAGAACGTTTTTCCTGACTGACTGCTCGTAACGCTCCGAAGAAAGCATTGCACTCCTCCGCTCGCTCCTTTGCATCTGTCTCAGTGGGAATAATGCGCTCAATTTCATCTAGAAAAATTAGAATGGGAAGTTGATAACCGACTTCAGTGAGTTGTTGAGTCAAATTTTGCAAATGTTGAGTAAATTCTGTTGTCAGATGTGCGGCAGGGCGATCGCTCTCAAATAATTTAGGGCGACTCACAATTTTGGGGGAACGGGACTCAATTAGTTGAGACAGTTTTGACAAAATTTGATTAAACAATTCTGCACCATAACGTGGTTTGCCTCCGTAAGATTGCAAGTCAATATGAACCAAAGGATTTTCTCGCATCGCAAACCCTAATTGCAACAACAACGAAGTTTTCCCAGACTTGCGCAAACCAAAAATGCCAATACCCTGACCTCGACGTAGATTTTCTTCCAAACGTTGTAACAGTTCCCCGCGACCAAAAAATGTGAGAGTATCACCGATGGCATTGCGGTCATCAAATAGGTCTGCTCCTGGTAAATAGCGCTCTGTGTAATCAGCTAAAAGTCCTGAAGATTCTTTCTCCTCTCGTAGTGCTTTTTCCACTGCTGTTAGAGGAATGGGAATGAGGATAAAGCGATCGCGCAATCTTACCTCGGCCATTCGCATTCGGAAGAGAGTATCTGGTGGTTCCCGATACAGAATAATTCCTGCTTGTTGTTGGTTGGATTTTTTCATTTTGGTTGCCTGTTGGACTAGCTCAACTACATCTTGAGCGTCCGGTTGCTCTATTGCTAAGGAGACAGGTATGGGAATGTAAGGTTTGAGCTTGCCTGTAGCAGAAGTAATTTGCAGTCCATGTTTGCCATTGTTGCTGGTTTTTGCCCCTGCTTTTTGCAGAAATTTTTGCACATCAATTTTTAATCTATCTGTCACTTCTCGATTTTGTTTCGCTCGAAGTCTCGATCTGCTCCAACGTAGAAATAATTCTGGGCGATACCAAAATAGTAAACCTCCAGCTAACACCAGGGAACTTAAACTTAGGAAAAAACCTCGGCGGAAATTTCTAGCATAATGACTTCTAATTTCTGACTTAAAACCAACCATAGATTTACGAATGGCTTCCATATCTTCCTGTTCATATCCTCCTACACTTTCCCACAAAGCATCCCTCGGCAATAGTTCATTATTATAGTGAAGTTTGATAAAGCTTTCCATATCTCGTAGTGCTTCTTCTAAATATGAGACTGCTTGTTTCAATTCTTCCAGTGAAGGAGCTTTGGAAATAGGTCTACGTTCAATATCTGCTGCCATTTCCTGAAAAATTGATGCGGTACTGGAGCGCACCTGGCGTTCAGAACTACTTAAAGCATTGGATAGAGTCGGTGCTACAGACATCCCCATGTATCTGAGGGCAAATTTGGCGCTGGCAAGGGCTGAGTCATTCTCAGTTTCCAGAGCATCAATTAATTGGGGAGCTGCGGGAAGACCAATTTCTATCAAGGAAAAAGTTGCTCTCAAGCGCACGACTTCATCTGTGTCTTCTAGGGCAGCAATGAGAACTGGAATAACAGTATCGGGATGTTGGTTGAATTTTCCTAAAGCTTTTGCTGCCTGACTGCGAACCTGCCAATTTGGGTTGTTTTTGATCTGTTCGATATAATTATTAATATCTGTCTGGGATATCTCGTTGTGAGAAACTGTTTGTAAACTTACAAAAACCTCTCTCCAAACCTCTCTCCTACGAGGAGAGAGGCTTTGACTTCCCCCTTCCCTTGCAGGGAAGGGGGGCAGGGGGGTTAGGTTTTTTGTTGGCTTTCCTTCCTCAATCCAACCTACAACTAATGTGATGTTGATAAGGGTAATAGTCAAGGCAAGTAACTTAAATTTCATAATTAAGTTCAATTCTACTTTTTACTTTAGTGGGGTACGATCGCTATAGGTTAAAGGTAGGTCTCTATCTTTTGCCCATTCTGGCTGTTTTTCTAGTGAAATTGTCATTGTGCCGTCTTCAGTAACTTGGTAGATGTATTGGCGATCGCTACAGAATTTCGAGTCTAAATTTGGAAATGAATCAGGCCACTTTCCTTGTTGCTTTGCTAGTTTCTTGACTTGCAGAATTTTCTGGGTGAATTCTAGTTCTAGCATACGTTTTGCTGCTTTTAAGTCTTGATTTGTCCAAGAAGTAGGCGATATATACTCGTAAAAAAGATTCCACCCAGCTAGATTTATTGTTGATGTTTCTTTTGGCAAACAAATATTTATTGTAGGTAGCTGCTCAAGACCCTGGTTCATCTTTCGATAATAATCAATTGCTGAGAATCTTAAGTAAGGCTTTGATAGAGGATTATTAATCAAAAAACTTAACAAAAATAATTGATAATTTGCTAATTCTTCTATATCAAAATAATATGACAATTCAAATTCCTCACCTGTTGTAATGTAGAAATCGAGGTTCCTAATAACATTATACGTACCCAAATGCTCTATTTCTATAGTTTTCAGAACAGATAAGCGATAATCATGTTTAAGTAAACGTTCCTGCCAATAAGGTGAGAGATTATCAATCTTACGAATGACTCCTGTCTGAAAGCTACCTATAAGAGACTGTTTGTAAAATAAGTATTAAGAGAACATGCGAGTGACTAAAATCTAAAAGCGGTAATACTTCAAGAGATTGAAATTTGGTAGGTAGAGAAGTATTCAGTACATATATTCCTAGATTTTTAAGCGACAAATATTTGTCTTGATTTCTTCCTCCTTATTCCCTATTCCCTATTCCCTATTCCCTGTTCCCTGTTCCCTGTTCCCTGTTCCCTGTTCCCTATCTCCTTTTTATATTTCCTTTACAAACAATCTCTAATCAATGCAACTAATTGACCAATTAAAGTGCTGCTATTTTGAAGGGATTGACTAATTCTCCACGAAACTTCTAACATTTCCCTAGCTTCTTGATTTTTTCCCTGACGTTGTTTTTCTAAAATATCTAGAGCCAGAATTTTTTGAAAGTTATCTAAGCTCAAGTATGATGGAAGAGCAACTGTATCATCTCCCTCTAAATAGGAGATAGATATCTCTATTGGTTCCTCCAGCTTGGGTAATTCACTATTTAAAACATGATTTTGAAGTTTCTTCAAGGCATCAGCTTTAGACTTTAAATAATTCTGTAACTCTTGTGGTGCAGGATCGATTTCATCATTAGGTTTTGAGATTTGACTATCAATATATTGACTGAGTAATTCCTGAATCCGCTCGAAGTCATCATTATTAGATGCCTTAAAATCTGGATGATACCCCATATAGTCTCCAAATTTAAAAACACCTTGACCATTTGCTTTGCCAATTCCTCCCATTCCAAATTCTTTTGACAATATAGCTTCCAGTTTCAAAGCAGAATTATTAGGCTCTGGATCGGGATATTTTTCCTCTAATTTCTTCACTTTTCGTACAATTTCCCTCTCAATCTCCTTTTCTAAGTGAGAAGCTAGAAGATTTCCACCTATCATCCAGAGTGCCAACACCCCGATGACACCAAACACCAACCAACGAAAAAATGTGAGTTTAGATTTAAACATGAGGACAACAGAAAGTTTAAAAGTTCAAGAAAGCGAATTCTAGATAATCATTCTTCGGTAGTACATAAACTCGTATTTATACTTAAAATTTAACACAAAAATATTCTATAGCGCTTCTTTAATCTATGAGGTACAGTTTTAGATCCCCCCCGCCCCCAGATCCCCCCTAACCCCCCTTACTAAGGGGGGAACCCCTTAAAAAGGGGGGAGCCTTCAAAGTCCCCCTTTTTAAGGGGGATTTAGGGGGATCGTAAAATAAAGCATTAAACTTTTCTCAAAATGACCAAAAAAATCAATCAAAAACTAATAATTTTCCTCGCCTTTCTACTATTATCATTCTTCCTAAGATTCTGGACTTTATTTGTATCTGTACTAGACAAAGACGAAAGCATCTATATTTTAGCAGCAGATAGTCTATTAAATAGCAACCTTCCTTATATAGAAATTTGGGATAACAAACCTCCAGGCATTTTTATCTTGTTTTCCCTGACAATGCTAATTTTGGGAAATTCTATAGTATCTATCAGAATCCTATCTATTATTGCCACAACTTTTACCAGTTATTTTTTATATAGAATTGGTGCAACTATCGACGCAAAGCATGGAGAGAAAATTGGATTATTGGCAGGAAGTTTGTATGCTATTTTTTCTCTACATAATGATGGTGCGGCTGCCAATGCAGAAATTTTATTTGCTCCTTTCGTTACGGGGGCATTTTTGTTATTGTTTCAGGATAGGAAATTATCAAATATTAAAGTATTTCTGATTGGTCTAATTTTGGGAATTGGGATGCAAATAAAATATTTGGTAATTATGGATGTTTTGGGATTAGTTTTATTGGGGAGTTGGTTTAGGAAGGAAGAAGAAGTCAGGAGTCAGGAGTCAGGATTCAGGAGTCAGGAGGAAGAATTAAACAGGAAAGAAAATGGGAAATCTGTAAATAATTTTCAGGGATTAATAAAAGAAATATTTTCATTTTCCTTATTTAGGTTTTATCTGATTTTAGGTGCAGGCTTAATTTTACCCGCAGTTATTATCGGAGTTATTTATCAATTTTCTGGATATTTTGACGAATATATTTATGCGACTCTCATAGCTAATAGTAAGTATGTGGGGATGTTTAATTTTTCCTGGTCTGACCTTTTGAGTAGACTCAGAAAACAGGTATTGGGAAATATTTTATTGTGGTTATGTTTGTTCTGGAGTCCGATTTACTTATTTGTATTTGCTAGAGGTAAGTTTAAACAGGAACGAAATTTTATCTATTTATTTCTGTGGTTTTGCTGTACTTTTTTGGCAGTTTTATTATCTAAGCGATTTTATAATCATTACTTTTTACAGTTATTACCACCTTTATGTTTAATTAGTGGATATGTGATTATTAAGTCTGCTTATTTACCTGAAAAAAAATCAGTAGAGGCACATAACTATGGAGAAGCAAGGGAACTGAAAAAAACAAGTGGTAAAAGTCAAATCCCTACTTTGATAAATTCCCAAAAATTCTCTGAAATTATCCGCGTATCCCTGTCAAAAATTCCTGTATTGCCTTCCTTTGCCAACATAATTATGTTCTTGATTTTAATATATCCTTTTGCTCAAGCTGGCTATAATAAGTTAACTAAAAATTGGGAATTTATCTATTATCGGTATATCCAAAAAATAGATACATGGGATGACCGTGAAGCTTTTATTGCTAAATATTTGAGACAGAGAATTAAATCGACAGATTATATTTATGTAGTCAACTATGAACCGATAATCTATTACTTAGTGCCCACAAAAATTCCTACAAAATATGCTTTCCCCAGTCATTTAACAGCCATGTCTCAGATTTTGCCTACTAATCCTCTGCAAGAATTAGATAAAATTATGGCGAAAAATCCCAGTTATATTTTACTAGCAGAAAAAGATAATATTAGTCCTGAATATAGAAATGCTCTGAATCAATATTTAGAAGCAAATTACTTTCTAGAAACCACAATTCAAAATGTGAGGTTATATCGATATTATGGCAATAGAAGTAGGAGAGTAGGGGAGTGAGGGAGTGGGGGAGTAGGGGAGAATTCAAAATCAGAATAATTAACAAAAAGGTGATTCAATCTGTATTAATTACTTAATAACTGAAGTGTTATTCAAAGATAGGGTTATTTTTGGTAGTTGGTATAATTCGGCAAGCAGGAAATAGAAAAGAAGAAAAATAACTTTACCTAAGTAACTCAATAAAAGCCATAGATAATTAAATTATCATTTAATCAACAGTTTCTTGATGAGTATATATTTGCCCAATGTACAATAATGCAAATTGGCGATCGCTAATTTTGCCAAGTAATAAGAAAAGTTAAAAATTCTAGTCAAAATACCAGTGATTATGGTAAATAAAAAAAGTATAGAGTATAGCTTTAAGCATTCAGCATTCAGCTCAAGTGGCTGTAAATGATTGCAAGAAAATTGCAGTGAGAGCATCTTGCTCCCTTACTAGAAATTGTTCATCCCCATGTACCATTACTATGCAAGACTATCTTATTATCAACTAAAATTTTCAGTTCATACAAGAAATTTTTGACTTTATAACTTCTATGAAACGGTATGATGACTACAGATCCAGAAAAATATATTCTTGCTCTCGACCTGGGTACAACAGGCAACCGAGCAATATTATTCAACTCTCAAGGTGCTAGTGTCGGTCAAGCTTACAAAGAGCTTACCCAATATTATCCATATCCGGGTTGGTTAGAACACGATCCTGAAGAAATCTGGGAAGACACTTATACAATTATAAAGCAAGTTTTCCGAGATACTGGTGTTTCTGTCTCAAAGGTAGAAGCTATCGGTTTAACAGTACAACGAGAAACCTGTCTCCTCTGGGATAAAACCACAGGTAAACCCCTTCATAAAGCTATCGTTTGGCAAGACCGCCGCACTGCATCTTTATGTCAAGAATTAGCAGAAAAAGGTGAAGCACAAAAAATTCATCAGCGCACTGGATTAATTTTAGATGCTTATTTCTCTGCTACTAAACTATCTTGGTTGTTAGACTGGGTAAAGGAAGAAAAACTCAATATTGACCTCAAAAATATCTTAGCAGGTACTATCGATACTTGGATTTTGTGGAAACTAACTGGTGGAAAAGTTCACGCCACCGACCATAGTAACGCTAGTCGTACAATGTTAATGAATATCGAATCTCTAGACTGGGATCGGGAATTATTAGACCTGTTTCAAATACCTAGAGAAATTATGCCAGAAATTAAACCTAGTTTCGGCATATTCGGCAATACAAAAGCAGATTTATTCGGTGCGTCAATTCCTATCGCTACAGTGTTAGGAGACCAACAAGCAGCATTATTTGCTCACGGTTGCAACTTACCAGGAATGTCAAAATGCACCTACGGTACAGGTAGCTTTTTAATAGCAAACACTGGAGATAGTCTGACGAAATCTCAAAATCAACTTTTATCAACTATAGCTTGGAGTCAGCAAGCAAACGATAAACTTAAAGCAACTTACGCTCTGGAAGGAGCAATGTTTACGACAGGAGCTTGTCTTCAGTGGTTGCGCGACGGGATAAAACTTATTGACTCTGCAGCAGAAACCGAAAATTTGGCGCTACAAGTAAAAGATACTAATGGTGTTTATTTTGTACCTGCTTTAAGTGGTCTTGGCGCACCCCACTGGGATATGAATGCTCGCGGTGCTTTTCTGGGAATTACTGGGGGTGTGAAGCGAGAAAATATGGTCAGAGCAGTTTTGGAAGCGATCGCTTTTCAGGTTAAAGAGGTTGTGGATGCTATGAATAAGGATAGCGAGTTTTCCATAGCAAAGCTTAAGGTTGATGGTGGAGTTTCTCAAAATAATTTTTTGATGCAATTTCAGGCAGACTTGTTGGGTATTCCGGTTGAGCGCCCTGCTTTTATTGATGCTACAGCTCAAGGTGCTGCTTTTGCTGCTGGTTTGACAATAGGTTTGTGGGATGATTATCAGAAATTGCTGAGTAATAGTCAAGCAGAGCAGGTATTTAATCCTAGCGAAAATGTTGAATTAGTTCAGGAGAGTTTTGTCGTTTGGCAAAAAGCTGTTAGTAGGGCAAAGAATTGGATTGAATAATTGTTTTTAGTAATTATTTGCTGTTTGATTTTCAGTGTCATTGTCAGGAGAGCACTACGCGCAAGTCAAAAGTCAAAAGTAATCTCTGAGTGAGTTTTTGCTGCCCAAATGCTCGGTAAACACGATTTACCAATTTCCGCGCCCTAAATGCGTTGCTATAACAGCAATCCCATGTCGAGTTGAATACCTAGAAATAGTTATGGTAGTTCCTGAAGCAGCTAAAATATGTATAAATTATCCCAATGTAATTTTGTAATTTTATTAATTTATAAAGGAGAATAGTAGTATGAGTCTTAAAAATTCCATCACAGGAATTGTAGAAAATATAGCAATTGGAGGAGGGGGTAGTTCATCTGCAACTCTTGCTCCTGAAAAGTCTGGTCAAGTTGTTAATAAGCCATATCCCAACTACAAAGTCATTGTTCTGAATGACGATGTAAATACATTTAAGCACGTCGCCGAATGTCTACAAAAATATATTCCTGGCATGACAAGCGATCGTGCTTGGGAACTGACTCACCAAGTTCATAACGAAGGTCAAGCGATCGTCTGGGTTGGACCTCTAGAACAAGCAGAATTGTACCATCAACAGTTGAGTCGCGCTGGCTTAACAATGGCCCCCTTGGAAAAAGCTTGAAGAAGTTTGTAAGTTTTAGGTTCAATCTTATGGGCGATTCGCTTTTGCGGAGCATTCCGTAGGAAATCGCCCCTACTACTCTTGACTCCTGTAGGGAATGGCAACTCGACCCTGCTACCAAAATATTAACAACTTAAATAGGATTCCTATAGCTGAATACTTACATCTTTAGTTGTCATAAAAGTTTTACCAGTAAATACTATTTATTTTTATCGAAAAATTCAGGTTTAAAGCCTTTCCTTTAAAGAAGAAACAAGAAAAAATTTTCCCTACTGCGTCAATCCTTTTCCTAAAAGGGAGAGCTAATTATCCATTATCCATTAATGAAGTCCGCCCTGAGTTGATAACTACTATATTGAGGCAGTACAAAAGGCTGGGTAAATTATTAAATCAGTGCTAGTTAAATGAACAGAAAATTTGCTCAATAAAAATATTAACAATCACAGAGGAATGACGAGTCCATAAATAAATCTAACCAATAAATCCTGAAAAGATTCATGGTCTGATTGATGCCAATATGCCTCAACTGAATCTTCTTTAGCTTTTCCTTTAGGTTTTATCTTTGCTCTTTTTTTTAAATGCTTCTTCTTCGGTTTTATCTGCTTATACTTTTTTGGCTCAGTCTGGATGAGAGTATACTTTTTCTCAGTATAGGTAATAGTAGACATGGAAGCACCTCCTATTCTGGAATAAAATTATTTCTCTGTTGTCATAATGAGAAGAGAAATTTATTTCTATATACCTGGAACTATCTTCTTAGAGACTGTTTGTAAAATAAGTATTAAGAGAACATGCGAGTGACTAAAATCTAAAAGCGGTAATACTTCAAGAGATTGAAATTTGGTAGGTAGAGAAGTATTCAGTACATATATTCCTAGATTTTTAAGCGACAAATATTTGTCTTGATTTCTTCCTCCTTATTCCCTATTCCCTATTCCCTATTCCCTGTTCCCTGTTCCCTGTTCCCTGTTCCCTGTTCCCTATCTCCTTTTTATATTTCCTTTACAAACAATCTCTTATTTGCTTATTTTTGATGAAGTATTTTTTACTAGGTATTAAAACTTCTTTTTCATTATTATTTATTATAGCATATAAGTCAAGATGTACTTATGAATTTGTAACATTATGATAAATTTCTCAAAGCTGATAGCTAATATTATGTCTGCTAAATTAGTGATAGAACTCTGTTCCGCTTCCGCGAAAAAAAACTTTCTCCTACCTGCCTCCTGATACATTCTTTCTTCCCTATCCTGACTCTAGTAGGGGCAATTCATAAATTGCCCCCTACTGACTTCTCGCTAATTATTTCTAACTGTTCAACCGGACATAATATAAGTAAATAATTAGGTGGTGGTGCTCGCGTAATGGTAGAGAGAGTGTGGTCCGTGTGGGGGGTGTGGTCTGTGCGGGAGCGTGAGAAGAAATTAAAAAATATATATCTTCACCATTACAATGCAGGACTACCAATAATTAAAATCTAAAATTTCTTGGCAATTGTTATCAAGACAGATAAAATTCAATATGATTGTCTCTCAAAAATTAACATGGCCTATCGTAATCCCACTCCCACTGTTGACACTATTATTGAATTAATCAACCGACCAGGACGACCTATTGTACTGATTGAACGGCAAAACGAACCTTTTGGTTGGGCAATTCCTGGTGGGTTTGTTGACTATGGAGAATCTGTCGAAACTGCAGCGCGACGAGAGGCAAAAGAAGAGACAAGTTTAGAAGTAGAATTAATAGAACTATTGTATGTTTATTCTGACCCGAAGCGTGACCCTCGTCAGCATACTATGAGTGTGGTATTTATTGCCACTGCTACTGGGGAACCCAAAGCGGCAGATGATGCGAAAAATTTAGCTGTTTTTGAACCTTGGCAAATTCCTACAAATCTTTGTTTTGACCACGACCGTATTATTCAAGATTATTTGCGGTATCGTTATTATGGTTTGAGACCAAGAGTTGAGTAAGTTTGCTATTCAATTTGTTATGGTTTGGAGATATTGTTAATTCTCAGAAAATTGAGGAGCTATATAAAAATAAGTTGTACAAATTTTATCTAGGATAAATTGTGAAATATAGCTTCCATCAAAAAAACTGTTCAGGTTATTTTTACACGAGTCCTTAGTTCCTAAGTTTGTCATTTTGGTTCGATACAGTTTTATATGCTTGCTGTGGATGACGAGGTTTGTCTGGATATTGAAGTTGTAAGCGACCTTCTTTTAGCATAGGATTGATATAATGAGTTCTAATAGTATCTGCATTTATAGCCAAAAGTTCAGCTAATGTTTTAAGGTTTATATACTCATTTGAGCATAAATTAAGAATTGTAGTTCTCATCAGTTCTGGATTTACTCGTTTCTTTTTTCTAACTGGAGCAGCAATATCTATTAATAGTTGCTTTTGATTATGCTCGGAGTTAGATTCGCTATCCTCGGAGTTAGATTCGTTATGCTCGGAGTTAGATTCGCTATGCTCGGAGTTAGATTCGTTATGCTTGGAGTTAGGTTCGTTATGCTCGGAGTTAGTTAACAATGAAAATAAATCAAGCTGACCTTGGTTTGGTAAATTGTAGCGCGTACCTTTCCCTTCACCAGATTTTTCCAGATAACCATTATCGACTAGACGTTTTAAACATCTACCTATATCTGTAGGATGCTCTTTTCTATAACGTTGAATATCTGTATTACTTACTGCTCCAAATTTATGAGTAATTACCAAAATAATACGTTCTAATTCTGTTAAATTAGAATAGTTATTTCCAACTATCTTCTTTAATTCTTTTTCTACATTTTCTGGTACAAAACTAACCATTCGTAGAAATAAAGATGTGCTTTCTACATCAAGCTTTTCTAATACCAAAGGAATAAACCATTGTTGTTCTCTCCATGCTCTAATAATTTTTCCAAATCCAGAACCTGCTTTTTCTCCTAATCCTAACATTTGAAACATTTTTTGTAAGTGGGATTACGAGGATCTGTTTGACCTCCTTCATACAAAACATTAATAGGTATTCTGAGGCGACCGTGGTTAGAAAATGCAAAACCTTGTTGAGACTTGATGATAACTAATGGTTTTCTAGATAGATGATCGGCATGAATTAGAGTATTTACTAATGCTTCTCTTATACCTTCATGAACATGAGTTTCTCCCGTACGAGTAGCATCTTTATCAAGTCGAAATGGTACATCTAAATCATTAACTAAACGATTATAAACACGATAATAAAAGTTAAATAAATTTGGTTCCCATTTACCATCAAGAGTTAAACGATAATCCCACCTCTGGTCTGGGTCACTAGAGAAACGTTCTTGATAATCTAAGTGGTAATAAGGAAAAGCATCTAAAATACTACGTTCACGACCAAACATCAGCAACCCTGCATGAGTTAACCCCTCTTTATTTGTGTCGCGATCGCGTTTCCATCCTCCCAACTGAAGGAGTAAATTTTTATCGTCAAATGCTAACCAAGGGCGATCTGGTTCTCTATTAGACATCTCCCAAAATTCTCAAGCACTTACTATAACTATCTTTTGGGGAGCGATGTAGCTGCCGCTAGGCTCCCTCCGCCAACGCCATCTCCTCAAGATAGTCCTTTTTTACCTACTTTACAGTATTAGAGATAGTTACTGTTAATTATTTACCATTCTTATACTTTTTTTATTGCTTTTCTTTTCTACATAAATTGTGAATTATGCTAGTATCAATGCTCCTATCCTTAGTCTGACTAAACTACATATTGTTAAGATCACCTTTTCATAATTAAGTTCTTTTAATCTAAATCTTTCTCGTGGGATTCCAAATATTTTTATCAACCTTATTACATGCTCCACAAATATTCTTTTCTGAGCTTTTTTTTGATTCTCTTTATTTGCTTCTTTTGACATTTTTTGGTTTCTTTTTTTCTTTTTTGGTGTGTCTACTCTTTCCCCTCCTTGATATCCTTTATCCCCTTGAAATTTTTGTTCTTTATCAAACTTTTTTTGTTGTTTTTTGAATAAATTTATATCACTTTATGGACCTCTTTCTCCTACTACTACATCCACTATTTATTCACCTTTCTCTGTAATTATTATTTGGTTTTTAAATGTATGACTTTTTTGTTTGCCTGAATAATATTTTTTCTGTTTTTCCTCGTGTACTGGTCTTTCTCTATCTTGTTCTGTACTGTCTACAATTAATTCTAGCTCTTTCAATATTTCTTTAACCCAGAATTCATCTGATTCTTTTTTTTTGACTTGCTCCAACAAACTTGCTGGTAAAAATTTCCGAAAAATGTCTACTCAATAATGGAATATATTGTTAGCAGTTGATTCACTCACTCCCCAATTTATTGCCAATAATTGAAATGTCGGTATATTATGTAAATAATATAAAGTTAAGAGAATTTATGACTCACTATTTAGTATTTTTTTTCTACCACCTCCTGCTTTGATTAACCTTTTTTCACAAACAGCTTTTCTGTATCTGACTTCTGCTTCAATTTTCTGAGCATTTTCTATTAATTTTATTAGTTGTTCATAACTAATGCCAATAATTCTTTTTGTTTGGTTTGGATGATTATAAATATATTCTAAAGTTGGATTCATTTTAGCGATCGCATACATAAACGGCTTTGATAATTTTACCTTATTTTCTATTTTGGAGATGTCTATTACTAAAACGTTGCCGAAATGCTTTCAGAGTTTCTGGATCTAGATCGTTCAAATCAAAATTATCTAAAATTTGAGAATCTTGAGGTTCACTACTAGCATCTCGCAACATCTGCTTAATTTCTGTTTCAGTACAGCGGTAGTCTCCAGAATAGTCACGTTTGTAAGTTCCTGTCATCAGATTATTATTAATATAAACAGGACGTTGAGTGCGGGTTGCTCTAGAAATTTGAATAATAATAAGTTTACTACTGTCAATTTATTTAATTTCCAAATTGGAATTAGAGCAAATAGGAAAACTCAATTTTTCAGGATTATTGTGATTATTCCAAAATTGGGTTATTAAATTTTCTGGATTATTAACTCCTGAAATAATAAATCTATCATCAGTTTCACTAACTCCTAATCTAATATTATATAACCACCATCTGTATTAGCAAAAGCTGAGAGACTTGGCCAAATATCTTTGGGTAAACTATTTTTAGCAGACTTAAACTCAATCTCTTGGTCTTCTCCAATATCTATATGTTCTAATAAAGTATCTAAATCCATCCGTTAAAATTGTTTAATTTTTCAATATATTGAATTACTATTTATGTGAGTTTTTCAAATTTAAAATTGGTAGGTTAAATTATACCAATCCTAAATGGTTTGTGAAAAAAAAACTGTAGGGGTTTGGTTTCCAAATCCCATTTTAGTTTAGGTTTGCAGACCAAACCCCTACTAGAGCGTTTCAGCTAAAACTGTGCATTAGGGAGTAGGGTAGGGACGTTGCATGCAACGTCCCTACGAGAGAAAGATTGTTGTTGGGTTTATCCTTCCGATAAGCTTTCCTGCGGAATGCTGCGCAAACGCTAACGTCCCTCAACCCAACCTAAATCTATTGCAACATTTAAGATGAAACAGTCTACTACGATAAAAAATTACAACATAAGCGCGGATTGCTTTGAGAGTCAAACAACAGATTTAAATAACTCTCCCACTTGTTTTAAATCTACATTTCCACCACTAATAATTACTCCCACTCTAACACCAGAAACTTTAATAATATTTTCTAATAAAGCTGTTGCTGCTAAAGCTCCAGTTGGTTCTATTACTAACTTCATTCTCTCCCAAATAAAATACATTGTTCTTAAAATTTCCTTCTCTGAAACCGTCACCATATCATCAACATAATTTAAAATCAACGGAAAATTTAACTTGCCTAAATACGGCGTTCTAGCACCATCGGCAATAGTGTTAGGATTATGTACAGTTTGTAGAGTTTTAGAATAAAAAGACCGAGCAGCATCATCCGCATTTTTCGGTTCAACTCCCACAACTCTGCAATTTTTTAATAGATTTTTAGTAGCGATCGCGCAGCCAGAAAGTAAACCACCTCCACCACAACATACTAACAGTAAATCTAAACTTTCTACTTCTTCAATTAACTCTAAAGCAGTCGTACCTTGTCCGGCAATAATATCAGGATGGTCATAAGGCGGAATAATTTTAGAACCTCTTTCTTCGGCAATTTTTGCAGCTAATTTTTCTCTGGTTGTTTCATTTATATCATAGAAAATTATCTCAGCTCCATAACCACGAGTAGCAGATTTTTTAACTTCTGGAGCATTGTTTGGCATGATAATAGTGGTGGGAATATTTAACAATTTGCCTGCTAGAGCGATCGCCTGAGCGTGATTTCCAGAAGAGTAGGTTAATACCCCCGATTGTTTTTGAGTTTCTGATAGTTGAGATAGAGCATTGTAAGCTCCTCTAAACTTAAAGGAACCTGTACGTTGAAAATTTTCACACTTGAAAAATACTTCACAGTTAGTCAGTTTATTTACAGTTGTTGAAGTTATTACAGGTGTGCGATGAGCAATCGATGATAAACGATTATTTGCTGCTGCAATATGATTGTAATTAACTGGAAAATTTTTTGTAGATGTTGAGCTATCGATAGACATATTTAAAGAAATAAGTAAGAGGGAAAATTAACGAAGTCAGAAGTCAGTAGGGGCGAATGGCCATTCGCCCCTACAGAAGTTATTTTTGTAACGGGGATTTGAGCAAGCATCCAAAAATATTTCGCCTTAAAAGGCAGGGTTTTAGACCAAATTATTTTGATAAATAAATAAGTTTTACATTGGGTTTGGGAATAGGAAAATATAACAAAAGTTGATGCAATTAAAACAAAATCCGTAAGCATTCAGCTATTAGCAGTCAGCTTGAGCGCAATAAAAATGAACGATGTAGCTCCATAGACTTTTAAGGTTAACTGATAGACTTTTACAGTAACTTTTAATTAGCATGAAATCTCGCTTATTACTTTTTCCTCTTTTAAAGGTAATGAAGCTGAGAGCTGACCGCTGAATGCTTACCAAAATCCACTGTTTTTCCGCCTCATACCCAATTTGCTATTAAACCTATTTAAATCATTAATAATTAACAATCATATCTCCTGAAAAAGACACTATAGCAATCCTATTTAAGTTGTAATATTTTGGTGGCACTTAGGATTCAGGAGTCAGGTAGGGGAGCCGTCGGTAGGGCGACCTACAGAATTTTCAAGGTTTTCAGTTCAAATTAACTATTATAAAAATTGTCACAACCAATACGTGGATTGCTATATTTACTAAAAGGAGATACTTTAAACCTTAATTATGAATTATCAATTATCAATAATTTGGTAATTAATATTATTTTTGATCTCCCAAACATTGAACTCTTTGTTGAGAGAAAATTGGTCTTGGCTGAAATGATTCTAAACCACGACCATCATAAATAGTTGCTCCATCAGGCATTTTTGCTCCTTCTAATATTACTCCTTCTGTTAAAGCTCCATCGAAAATAGCGCCACTTAAATCAGTCTTGCTGAGGTCAGCACCTCTGAGGTCAACTCCACGGAGATTAGCATCAACAAAATTAGCCCATTGGAGGTTAGTATTTTTTAGGTTAGCATTAGCTAAGTCAGCACAAGTAAAGTAAGAAGCACTAAAATTACTGTTACTTAAATCTGCTTTTGTGAGGTTAGCTTGTCTAAGTCTTGCACCGCTTCTTCTGATATTACTAAGGTCTGCACCACTGAGGTCACATCCTTGACAAACTGCTAATGGGTTATCTAAAAATTGTCGGAGTTCATCAACATTTTCTGCTAGGATAGGTGCTGCTAATCCGGTAATTATTAACAGGGTAATACTGGTAATTTGTTTCAGTTTCATAGTGGTTGATTTTTATTCAGGTTGACAAGTATATATTATATAGCAATGTTATTAATTATCGGTATAGCAATTCCTATGCTGGTGAGGTACAAAATTCCTTTGTTTAAGGGAACAGGGAATAGGGAATAGAAAAGAAATAAAAATAGGTGTACCTCTTTAGCCTGAGAAACGCTATATAATATTTTTGGGAAAGTTAATCTTTTTCTGGAATAGAAATTCCCATGCTGGTGAGGTACAAAATTCCTTTGTTTAAGGGAACAGGGAATAGGGAATAGAAAAGAAATAAAAATAGGTGTACCTCTTTAGCCTGAGAAACGCTATATAATATTTTTGGGAAAGTTAATCTTTTTCTGGAAAAGTAATTAGGTAGAAATATATTTGCTTGATAAATTGTTGAGTACCAATAGTAGTAAAATTAGAAAAAATTTATCAAGAAGTAAATTATGGATGCTTAGGAACTCCTAGAAAAATATGCCCAAGGAATCAGAAATTTTGGAGCTGAAAATTTAAGAGGAATAGACCTTAAAGGTGCAGACTTAAATGGTATAGACCTAAGAGGATTGGATTTAACTGAAGCTGACTTATCAAATACAAATCTAAGTAATGCAAGACTTGAAGCGACATATTTGAGTAGAGCAAATTTGAGTAAGGCTAAATTGGTTAGAAATCAATTTAGTCAAGCATCTTTAGTCGGTGCAAATTTAAGTGAATTAGTAGATGGAAATTATGTGAATTTAAGTTGGGCAGATATTAGCCTTGCTGATTTAAGTAAAGCTAATTTAGAGAGAGGAAATTTTAGTAATAGTAATCTAGAACAAATTAATTTAAGTTCAGCAATATTAATCTCTGCTAATCTCAGTAGCAGCTCTACTCAAAAATGCTAACTTAGCCATAACAGACCTCAAGCGAGCAAATATGTCAGAAACAATATCTCAGAAACAGATTTATTTGAAGCTGAACTTAGTTGGGTAAATCTAAATGCTGTTAATTTTAAACAAGCTAATCTATAGCAATCATATTTCAGGTGTGAGATTTTAGTGGTAATTAGGAGTCAGGAGTCGTAGGGGCGATTCGCGAATCGCCCCTACAGGAGTCAGAATATAAAAGGGTTTTGATTTATCTTAGTCGTTCTTAAATTCTATCAAAATCATTCCTGATTGCTATAGAATCTGCTAAATTACAAGCCGTCTCTTTGAGATGCTTAGATATGTCATGTTTAAATATGAAAAATGTAGACCTAACAGGAGCAATATTAGACAGTGCTAATCTACAAAAAACTTCCCTACAAAATGAAATTTAGAAAGAACAAGTCTACGAAAGGCAAATTTAAGTAAGGCAAATGTTCAAATAGCAGATTTAACAGATGCTAAAATTTACGGGTGGAAATTTGAAAAAACCGACTTCAGTTATGCAATAATGCCAGATGGTGAAATGTATCACCCTGAAATTAATCAAACAGAAACACTTACTGATAATCAACTAACAAAAAAAAACAACAAAACAAAATATGACAACCCGTAAAATAATCAAAACCGATAAAGCACCAGACCCAGTTGGCCCATATAATCAAGCGATCGCCACCACTGGCCAAATGCTCTTTGTCTCTGGTCAAATAGCGATCGACACCAGAATTAATCAAATAGTCTATACCGATGATGTAAGTAAACAAACAGAACAAGTGATGGCAAACCTCGAAGCTATTCTCACTGAAGCAGGAGCCACTTGGTCAAATGTCGTCAAAACCACAGTCTTCCTGAAAAACATGGACGACTTTGCTACTGTCAATAATGTATACGCCAAATACTTTGACCCTGAAAATGCACCCGCTCGTGCTTGTGTAGAAGTAGCACGTTTACCCAAAGACGTACTTGTAGAAATTGACTGCATTGCAGTAGTATAGAAAGTTTAAGGTTAGGCAGGAAGGGTGAAGAAAGCATCCTCCTGACCAAAAAATCAGGTCTTAAGCCTCCCCTTTTAAGGCAATGAAAAAGGGGTCGTTTGCGGAGCATTCCGTAGTGGACGCTCCACACCTTAAATGGTGCGTTAGATGGGGACTGTGGGAAGTGTGGGGAGAAAAAGACACCTAGAAACAAAAATCTATTGCACAGTTTTTTTTAGCTGTGTCAGTCTAGTAGGATGAGATGGCGAGGTTTCCCGCTCTTACAAAGCCACTCCGAACTGCGCCATATCCAATCGAGCAAGAGAAAATATTCGATTCAGTATTTCAAGCATAGGGCTTCAATTGGAGGTAGTGATACAGGAGATTCCAGGTTAATATGGTACAACTGACGGAATGAATATTTTTTGCCTGTTCCCTATTCCCTATCTCCCTTACTCCGTAGGGACGTTGTATACAACGTTCCTACCTATTCCCTGCTCCCTAAAACCATAAATATATGTTCATCAAGTAGGAAACTGCTGTAACTGAGACAATACTTACGCATGAGTTACGAAAAACTAGGATTTGAGATTGCTTCCCTGTTGGTCGCAATGACGAAAATACCTTGTATAGCACTACGCAAATAGGGCGCGGACATTTCTAAATCCTGAAACCTTTTGATAGTCAACTGTTCCCAGTTAAGTGTTCCCTATTTCCGATTCAAGTAGCGCTATACTGCGTAAGTCCTATGATAACTGAAATGACCCCTGTAGCCATCGACTCTTTCTTGTCTAGACATATTGCTATTTTCCGGATATTATCTACACAACTGCGACTGAGAATATTAAAATCTCAAATTTAGCTACTTAGTTATGCTCAAGGAAACAAATTATTTCTGACTCACAGCTAATTTTTGACATTTAAAAAATGTATATGTTAAAATACTCAAGGCTATATTTATATTGTAGTAATCTCCTAAACAGTAGAAAAATAAAGATATTCAACTAGATAAAAATCTACAGAATAGTTGATAGGAGTTATACACGATCGGCATCTACTAAATAATCCCATAAATATTTGATACCTTCTTGATATATTAAACTTGTCAAATAGATATAAGTAAATTTAAAATTTTAGGCTTTCTCAATCGAGCTAATTTGTACCTTAATTTGGTTGAAAGGAAAAGAATCAAAAATAGAAAACAATAAAATCCCGTACAAATAACACTCTAATGAAAAATCCTAAATATGAAAATATAGTTTTTAATTTATGAAATATCTAAGATTTTGGCAGGCAAAATTATCAGATTTAGTTCTCGAAAAATTCGATAAAAATCAAGATAATTATTTATGAATAAACACATAGTTAAACTTGAATCAATTTCTTTGCACAGTATCATAAGATTTTGAAATTATGAACCATCAAGATAAGACTAAAGATCAACTAATTCAAGAGTTAATAGAACTGCGTCAAACTGTTAGTGAACTTGAATTTGCTTGTTCAAGTTGCAACTTAACGGGACAAGAATTAAATAATATAATTGAAGAGCGCACTGCAGCACTAAAAGAATCAAACGATCAGTTAATAGAAGAAATTGTTGAACATCAACAAGCACTAAAAGATTTGAAAATAGCTAAAGAACAGTTACAAACAGTTTTGGCAGCAGTACCAGGTACAGTATCTTGGATTAGTTCAGATTTACACTATATAGAAGTGAATCAGCAGTTAGCTGATATTTTTGGTATACCCAGAGAAGAATTTGTAGACCAAAATATTGGTTTTTTAGGGGCAAGTTCTGAGTTTAATGACTTTGTCAAAGAGTTTTTTGAGAGTTCGTATTTAGAAACAACTCGTGAAATTATATCAATAGTTCATGGGGAAACTAGAAACTATTTGGTTGTTGCAGAAAAATACAATCAAAACCAAGCTGCCTTTGTAGTAGGTATAGATATTACCGAACGCAAACAAGCAGAAAAAAAATTAAGAAAAGCCAAAGAGCAGTTAGAAACCGTATTAGAAGCAGTACCAGGTACAGTATCTTGGATTAGTTCAGATTTGAATTATATAGAAGTGAATCAGCAGTTAGCTGATATTTTTGGTATACCTAGACAAGAATTTCCTGGGAAAAATATTGGTTTTTTAGGAAAAAGTTCTGAATTTTATGATTTTATTGAGAAGTTTTTTGCTAGTCATGAACCAGAAATAACAGGTGAATTTGTATCACAAATTAATGGGGAAACTAGACACTATTTAGTTGTTGCAGAAAAATACAATCAAAACCAAGCTGCCTTTGTAGTAGGTATAGACATTACCGAGCGCAAACAAGCAGAAAAAAATCTGTTAGTTAGTAAAGAAAAACTAGAAACAGTATTAGAAGCTGTTCCAGGAATGGTTTCATGGATTAATTCAGATTTAACCTATATTGAAGTTAATCAAAAATTAGCTGATACGTTCAATCTACCACGAGCAGAATTTGTCGGCAAAAATTTTGGTTTTGTAGACAATAATTCTAAATTTAACTCTTTGATCCAAGATTTTTTTGATAGTCCTGAGCAGGAAATAACTGCTGAGATTACTTCACAATACTACAATCTATCCCGAAATTATTTAATAGTTGCCCGCAAATATAATCACAATCAAGCAGCATTTGTAGTAGGTATAGATATTACCGAACACAGACAAGCAGAATTAGAACTTGGGGCAACTCAAGAACTGTTCAAAACTGTTTTAGAAGCAGTGCCAGGAATTGTATCTTGGATCAGCTCAGATTTATGCTACTTAGGAGTTAATAAACACTTAGCAAAAACCTACAATTTACCCCAAGAGGCTTTTGTTGGTCAAAATATTGGCTTTCTCAAAGCTAGCCAAGAATTTAGTGAATTTATGCGAGAATTCTTTGCCAGTCCTGCTCAAGATGATTATCGAGAAATATCTGCTTACGTTAATGGTACTCCCCGAAATTATTTAATTGTCTCCCAAAAATATGCTCAAGGAGCTGCTGCTTTTGCTATAGGTATTGATATTAGTGACCGCAAGTATGCAGAAGCAGCAGTACGAGAAGCTGAAGAAAGATATCGTACTATCTTTGAAAATGCTATTGAAGGAATTTTCCAAGCAACTCCAGATGGCTACTTTATAAGTGCTAATCCAGCATTAGCTCGAATTTATGGTTATGATTCTCCTGAACAAGTGATTGCCAATCTCATCTGTTTACAACATCAACTTTATGGTAATCCTGAACACCGGGATAAATTTATGCAAATATTAAAGGAGCAGGGTGCTGTAGTTAACTATGAATCACAAATTTATCGTCGAGATGGCAGTCTAATTTGGATCTCTGAAAATGCTAGAGCTGTGTGCGATCGAGATGGTCAATTAATTCGTTATGAGGGAACTGTCGAGGATATTACAGAACGGAAAGAAGCACAGGAAGCTTTACAAAGAGCTAATCAGCAGTTAGAAAGCAAAGTTGAAGAACGCACTAAAGCTTTGAGGGAATCAAATCGTTTGCTAATGATGGAAATTTCAGAACGTCATCGTGTAGAGACTGCCTTACGAAAATCAGAAGCAGAATTACGGGTGTTGTTTGAAGCAATGACTGATGTAATTACTGTCTTCGATGCTAAAGGTAGATATGTCAAAATCTTATCTACTAATTCTCAGGTATTATATACTCCCATCAATGAATTGATTGGTAAAAGTGTTTATGAAGTTTTACCTCCCCACCAAGCTAACCTATTTATGATTAATATTCAACGGGTGCTGAATACAAAGGAAACTGTTAATTTAGAATATAGTCTGCTCGTATCTAATAATCAACAGCACGATCCTAATCCCCAAGAGTATAATTCTATATGGGGAATCTCATGTAAACTTCCTAATTACCAATCTAGCGGATCGGTTCCCCATCCATATTCTCCTATTCCTAAACCTGATGAAATTTGGTTTACTGCTAGCATTTCACCATTACCAGATAACTGTGTAATTTGGGTGGCGCGTAATATTACAGAACGCAAACGGGTGCTAGATGCACTGCAAAAAGCAGAGGAAAAATACCGTAGCATCTTTGAAAATACGGCAGAAGGTATATTTCAAACGACTCCTGATGGACGCTTCATCAGTGCCAACCCAGCATTATTAAAAATGTATGGTTTTTCCTCAGAAACAGAGTTAAAGAATAAGATAACTGATATTGCTAAACAATTATATGTTAACCAAAATCGTCGCTCTGAGTTTATTACCGAACTTGAAAAACATGGTTCTATATCAAATTTTGAATCAGAGGTTTATCGTGGTGATGGTAGTGTAATCTGGATTTCTGAAAATGCTCGTGTAGTTCGCAATATTGATAGAGAAATACTTTACTATGAAGGTACTATTCAAGACATCACAAAACGTAAATATGTAGAAACTGCACTGCGATTAGAACAACAAAAATCTGACCATTTATTATTGAATATTTTGCCTGCTCAGATTGCTGCAAAATTAAAACAAAATCAACATCCGATTGCGAAAAAATTTGAAAATGTGACGATTTTGTTTGCTGATATTGTCGATTTTACTGGTTTTTCGGCTCGGATATCTCCCAGTGAACTGGTAGATATGCTGAATCAAATTTTCTCAGTTTTCGATCAATTAACAGAACAACATGATTTGGAAAAAATTAAAACAATTGGAGATTCTTATATGGTTGTTGGTGGTTTACCTGCAGCTAGAGACGATCATGCAGAGGCGATCGCTAACATGGCATTAGATATGCAAAAAGCAATTAGGAAGTTTTTCAATGATCGGGGAGAAGCTTTCCAAATTCGCATTGGTATTAATACCGGACCTGTGGTAGCAGGAGTAATTGGTATTAAAAAGTTTATTTATGATTTGTGGGGTGATACAGTCAATGTAGCATCTCGGATGGAATCAAGCGGAATATCTGGTAAAATTCAACTTGCGGAAGCTACTTATCAACTTTTAAAAGATAAATTTTTATTAGAGTCACGGGGGTCTATTCCTGTTAAAGGTAAGGGAGAAATGATTACTTATTGGCTGATAGATAGGTTCAATAATTAATAATTAATAGTTACCTCTTCATTTATAAGAAGAGGTAAGGCTAATACAAAAAATACAGCATTGGTAATTTAGGTAAATTCCAATTGATTCATCTGCAAGTAATATCAAATCCAGATGATTAGTTCTTGTAAGTCATTGGGACTGGAGCGGAGTCGAAGGAAGCAATCTTAGGGGTGGCGCGAGATTGCTTCCTATCGTCACTGCGGAGGACTTTTCATCTATCAAGCAAATTTCGTGAACTATGAAAAAATTACTAGAAGCGGTATATATTGAAGAATCAAATATCGGGACTTACACATGACCTCTATAGAACCCCTGAAGGTATCTTCATAAATTTAGCAAGGAGTCAGGAGACAGGA
>NZ_JBNHEP010000135.1:0-15998 GCF_050015995.1 Dapis brunnea BLCC-M229
TTCTGACTGAAGAATCCCGCGCTCTCCCGTAGGGGAGCGTCGGGAGTATGTCAATCTTATCCATAAGTTATCAATTATTTCTCCCTCCGTACCTATTCCCTATTCCCTCTCTCAACTAGGAAATTCCTAAAAGCAGGACTACTTACAGCCTATTCCATGTAACTGTGGTACAGTGATTCTAGCAGATTTGATTAAAGACATGAAAACTTTATTATATACTTCAAAAACTATTTAAAAATTTAGTGCCATTGTACCTCATAAACCTAGAATCCACTATATATAGCAATCCTAAATCATTTGTGAAAATTTTTAGAATAGTTAATATTAACGGAAAACCTTTAAAATTATGACTCCTGACTCCTGAGGACTGACTCCTAATTACCACCAAAATATTACAACTGAAATAGGATTGCTATATATGATTGAACAATTCTAGAAATTTTATTCTCTCTTCATTATTCTTTATCTATAGCATCTTTAAGTACATGGGCAAAATTAATTATACCATTTCTCAAAAGTACAGAGTAGGGAGTAGGGAGTAGGGTTAAAAGACATAATATATTTTGATTTAATGCCGATAATATTTACAAACGTTACTGAAGTAGTATTATTACTTAATAACTGAAGTGTCATCGGAAGTATAGTATTAATGGATGGGAATTGGTATTACACATATTTTAAGGTAATAATAAATCGCTGTATTCTTTGAATATAGACTATTACAGGTTTTTTTGTTTTCTGTGTTGACTAGGTAATTAAATTTGCATGACTACTTAAGATTATTTTTTCACAGTTGGCATGAACAATTTCGTTGTTTTTTAGCTTTATATAGTGCTTGTTCTGCTAGAGTAATTAGCTCTGCTAATGAGTTATTTTCTTGGGGAACTATACTTGATATACCCATAGTAATTGTGACAAATTCATTAATGGGAGACTGACCATGGATAATTTTTAGATTTTCCACTTCCGATCTAATCGTTTCAGCAATAATTAAAGCACCTTCAGTATTAGTATTGGGTAGAATTATACCAAATTCTTCTCCTCCATAACGAGCTACTAAATCTTCAGGACGAGTCACAATTTTTTGAATAGTTTTTGCTATTTTTTTTAGGCAATCATCTCCAGCTTGAGGAGAATAATTATCATTGTATAATTTGAAAAAGTCTAAATCGCAAATGATTAAGGATAGAGGCAAATTTTCCAGTTTCATTCTCTGCCATTCTTGTTCTAGGTATTGATCGAAGCGATGACGATTAGCTATTTGAGTTAAACCATCGAGAGTAGCAAGTAGAGATAACCTTTGATTAGCTAATTTGAGAATATATTCAGCTTTTTTACTTTGCATCACTACTCCTAAATGAGTTCCTACTATTTTCACTAAATCAATCAAATGCTGATTTTTTGCCAAAGTTTCTTTCTTAAAAAAAACCAAAATTGCTAATACTTGATCGTTCCACAAAATTGGCACAGCAAAAGCAGATTTTAATCCCATTTTTAAAGCAATATCATAACGTTGAAAAACTGTAGGAGATGTCTCAGAAATATTCTCTATCCATTCTGCATCTTGAGCTTGCCACACTCTACCTACTAAATCTACATTAGAAGTAAAAGTTAATCTTTTGCTATAATTTTGGAACTGAGAAAAATCTTGTGAATTAAGATAGCAAGATTGACTATATACAAGTCTAGAATTATCAGAACTAGGCAGCCAAGCTTCACCAAAATCACACTTAATATTTGAACAAATATGGTTGAGGGTGACATCTAGTGCGGAATGAATATCTAAGGTAGCACTAATAGCTGGAGTGGTTAATAATAAAAAACGCAGTTGTTCCTCAGCACTTTGACGTTCAATAAATTCTTTTTGCAGCTCTAAATTTTTCTCTTTTAATTGCATTTGTAACTGATAAATAGATAGTTGATTTTCGACTCGTGCCAATACTTCCCGAAGTTGAAAGGGCTTGGTAATATAATCTCTACCTCCTACTTCAAATGCTCTAACTTTATCTACTTCTTCACTATAAGCACTAATAAAAATTATTGGTATTTCTTTGGTTTGTTCCAAAGATTTTAATTTTTGGCATACTTCATAACCATCTATATCTGGTAAATTAATATCAAGTAATATCAAATCTGGTTTAGCAATTTGTGCGCCATTAATTGCAATTCTGCCATTAATAGCTTTCCTAACATGATATCCATGATGCTCAAGCATACTTGATAATAGTCGCAAATTTTCTGGTGCATCATCAACGACTAAAATATTTTCTGGCAAATCCTGAGAGTTTTTTTTATCCATTTATTCCTCACTTTCTATCAACTCAAGAATAACATCTAAACGAAAGTTTTCGACTAAATTTGTTAAGCGGTTAATCAGTTTAACCTCTGTTTGAGGAATTTGCTGAATTAACTCATTTACCTGATGTTCATTAACAGATAATATAGCAAAATGTAATTGTTCTAACCATTCAGAAGACATCATACTTAAAGATTTTTTTGTAAGTTCTATGTGAGATGTTGCAGCAATAGAATTTGATGCCTGATTTTCAGATAAATAAGTTACTCCTAAATGATTAGCTAACTTTTCTAACAATACAGTTTCTGAAAAAGGTTTAGCAATAAAATCATCACAACCAGCAGCCAAAATAGCATCACGATTTTCATCAAAAGCATTAGCAGTTAAAGCAATAATAATAGTAGCTTTACCCAAGGTTGTTTGCTTAATAATTTTAGTTGCTTCATAACCATCCATAACGGGCATAACAATATCCATAAGAATTAAATGTGGTTGCCAAGTTTCCCAAATAGATATAGCTTCTTCACCATTCTCAGCAATCTGAAGTTGAAATCCTAAGGGCTGCAATAACTGTATTAATAATTGACTGTTTTCTTTGACATCTTCAACTACTAAAATTCGATAACTAGGCTGGTTAGGTTCTAAGCCTACTATTTTTTGTTGATTAGATAATGTTTCTTTTACTGCTATTTCTCGAAATTCTTCTAGAATTTTTGCAACAATTTCAAAAGTAAAAGTTGTACCTTTTCCTACTTGACTACTAACAGATATTTCTCCCCCCATTAACCGGACAAATTCACGACTAATAGGTAGACCTAAGCCTGTTCCTTCTATTGATTTTCGACCTGTAGTAGTTTGCACAAAAGGCTGAAACAAAGCATCTATTTCTGACTCTTCAATCCCTGGACCAGTATCTGTAATAGCAAATTTTATCTTTCCTGAATAGTCACTATTAAATACTGACAAACTAACTTTTCCTTGAGATGTAAACTTGATAGCATTACCTATAATATTAATCAAAATTTGGCGCAACTTTCCTTCATCCGCAGTAATAATTTGAGGTAGGTCATCTGCTAATATAAATAATAGTTCTAAACCTTTTTCACTTGCTTTTAAACTGAACATATTTTGCAGACTTTGCAGAAAATCGTATAAATTAAATAAATTTTCCTTGACTGTAACTTTACCTGCCTCAATTTTAGACATAGATAAAATATCATTAATCAAATTTAGCAAATGCTCCCCACTACGATTAATAATTTCTACTTGGTCAATTTGCTCTTCATTTAAAGAATTATCACGCGCCAACAATTGACTAAAACCCAAAATTGCATTTAAAGGAGTACGCAACTCGTGACTCATAGAAGCCAGAAAATTACTCTTAGCAAAATTAGCAGCTTCTGCAGCTTCTTTAGCATTTTTCAGCTCAATTTCTGCTTGCTTATGTTCAATAATTAAACCTGTTAATCTTGCTAAAGATTCAAGTATTTCTAAATCTCTTGGTTCAGGAATTCGCTTGTTGCTAAAGTACATCATAAAAGTACCAACAACTTGCTCTTCTCCACCAGAAAAAATTGGTTCAGACCAACAAGAATACAAACCAGCAGACAAAGCTTGTTCTTTCAAAGTTGCACATCGTGGTTCATTAACAATATCCTCAATAATTACCCGTTGATGAAGACTAATTACTTTACCAAAACAGCAAAGGTTATTAACAGATATAGAGTCAATAGCTTGTAGCCAAACTTGAGGAACATTAGGTGCTACAAAAGTACGTAAATATTCACCATTTGGTTCCACTAATATAATTGCAGAATTCAGTAATGGTAATATTTTGTCAATTTGAGTTGTTAATTCTAATAAAATCTCATGTAATGATTTACCTTGAGCTACCATTTTCAGGGCAGTATTTTGTGCATTTTCTAATAACTCTTGCTGCTGACGCTCAGTAATATCAATGGCAATAGAAGCAAATCCAATAATTATTTCTTCTGGGTTTAACAGATGTGTATTATACCACTCACAAACAATTGTTTTACCGGTTTTAGTTAAGTTTTCAGTAATTATATAGTTGTCGCCCAAAGGCATTTCAGTTATACTTTCCACCAGGGCTTTACTATTTTCAGGAACTATCAATTCTAATCCTTTCTTACCTATTATCTCCTTAGCAGTATAGCCAAAAATTAATTCTGCAGTATGATTCCAAGCGACAATTTCCCACTTAGTATTCCATTCAATCACTCCAACAGAAGTATTTTGTAACAGGAATGAAAGTTTTTGCTGGGAACCTTTAAGTTTTTCCTCTGCTTGCAAACGTTCTAATTCTGCTCCCACCCGTGTCGCAAAAATTTTCAAAATTAACTCTTGAGAGGAACTAATATTCATGGGTAAGATATCCATCACCACTAACAAACCAATAACTTTACCTTTCGAGTTGTATAGAGGAGTACCCCAATAACTTTCTATACCGAATTCAATTAACCAAGGATATTGAGGGAAAAGTTGTTGTACGGAGTTTGAGTAATGACAAATTTTACCTTCTAATACTTTCTCGCAGGGACTGTGTAGTGCGGAAGATAAAATCCGATCTTTTACTTCTGAACCATTCCAAAATGCTCTCTTTTCCACAAGATTTTTTGATTCCTTTGATTCACTAATGCAAACATAACGAACTTGTAAAAATTGAGCTATATTCTGAACACAAGCATGGAAAAAATCCTTACCTGTATAACTTGCAGTTCCTTCAACAATCAAACGCAGAGCATCTTCCCGTTGTTTTTGCTCTGTAATATCAATGCCAAAAGATTGAAATTCAATTAAATTTCGATCTTGATCGATAATTGGTTGATTTGTCCAACTCAACCATCGTACTTCTCCTGAAGCAGATTTCATCTGATTTTCTAAAGTTTTTGGATTCATAGATTCAACCTGCTCGTGACTTAGTTCATCCTGTATAAATTGGAAAAATTTACTGCCTAATAATTCACTTGAAGATTTACCAAAAAATTGACAGTAGTAATGGTTAACAAACGTGAGCTTACCATCTGCTCTCCATCGACAAACCAATACACTATTCTGTGACTCTACCAACTCCCGATAACGAATTTCACTTTCTCTTAAAGCTTCTTCCATCTGTTTGCGATGGCTAATATCCTGATGAGAAATTACCATTCTCTCTGGAATACCATTATCATCCCAAAGAGCTTTTCCCTTAGCTGAAATCCATTTATAGATACCATCTTTACAGACTGTTTGATATTCAATACTGAACTGTGAATGCTTTCGATCTAGGTAATCCTCTAAAAAATTTATCACCCTATTATAATCATCTGGATGAATACGACTGCACCATTCATCATAATGGGATATAATTTGATATTCCTCATACCCCCATATTGCCTTTAACCTTGCTGACATAAAGGCTTCATTAGTTTTAATATTCCAGTCAAAAATCCCCTCATTATTACCTTTTAATACTAATTGCCAACGTTCCTCACTTTTTTTGAGTGATTCTTCTATCTGTCTTCTAATTTGGATTTCTTGGTGCAAAATTTGATTTTGCTGCCCTAATTCTTGTAGTTGTTGTTTTTCCTGCCCCAGAAGATTTGCTTGGGCAATGGCAATACCTACTTGAGCTGCTACTGCTTCTAATAACTCTTTTTCTTCTACTGTCCAATGACGCATATAACTACATTGATGCAGACCTATCGCTCCATTAGTTTTGCCTTGATAGGAAGTTCTAATTGCCATCATTGACTTAATCTTAAGTTGTTCACATAGATGCAAGACTTCTTGTAGCAGAGGTTCAGTATAAATATCATCAGTAGCGATCGCTGAATCTTGTGACAACATCAACTCAGCATGGTCATTACCCAATATAGGTATTTCCAAATTAGAGATTAAATCTAGATCGGAACTTTGATAATAAGCGACCATCGGAATTCTTGGTATAGGAAATTCTGTATAAGTATGAATGAGACAACGATCTACATTTAGAACCTTTGCTATTTGAATTGCTGCTGTTTCGTATACTTGCGCTGGTTCCAAATCAGAGCGAATTTTGTCAGTAATTTCTTTGAGCAACAATGCTTGTTGTATTTGTTTTTCTAGGGAGACCTTGGCTGTAGAAAGTTCCATTTCTGCAACTATGCGCTCAGTAACATCTACCTCTACACCTATATAGTGAGTTAAGTTCCCGTAGTCATCATATACTGGAGAAATTGTGACTTCATTCCATAATTTACTACCATCTTTGTGAGTATTTTGCAATATTACTTGGCATTTTTTCCCCGTAGCGATCGCCTCTCTAATTTCTTGTATTTCTGGTTTATTTGTGTCGGTATCTTTTAAAAAAGGATAATTTCTGCCAATAACTTCGAGTGTTGAATAACCCATAATTTTTTCAAAACCTGAGTTAACATATATTATTCGTTGATTATCTGAACTTACATCACAAATTACTATTCCTTGAGGTGCTGTAAATATTGCTCTTTCTAATAGTTTTAAACGTTCTTGTTCATTACGAAGTTCTGTGACATTTTTCATAGTCAGCAGATAAGCGATTTGATTTTCCCAAATTATTTCTCCTATCCGTGTTTCTAGAAATATCAATTTTCCTAATTTTTGTCGAACATATATTTCTATTTCATTACCATCTATAAAGGGCAAACCTATTTCTTCACCTATTAAATCTGCTGCCGATCTTTGCCATAATAATTCTGTAGCCTGATTAACAAAAACTATTTTACCTTCTCTATTAATAATCATCAGACATTCTGACATATTACTAATAATTGCCGATAAATTTTTTTCTATCTGTCTCTTGATTTCTATTTCCTGCTGTAATTGCTGATTTTTTGCTTTTAATTCTAGATGCAGTTTTGTAATTGTTACTTGAGTTTCTATTCTTACTAATAATTCTTGAGAATTAACTGGCTTACTAATATAATCTACTCCTCCGGCGGCAAATCCTTTTACTTTTTCATCAGTATCGGAGAGAGCACTTAAAAAAATCACTGGTATATTAGCAGTTTTTGGATTAGCTTTTAACTGTCTACATAATTGATAACCATCCATTACTGGCATCATCACATCCATTAAAATTAAATCTACTATATTACTATTTGCAGATTTTAATGCTTCTTCCCCAGAATTTGCCTGGATAAAGTTATATCCTTTCCGACTAATAATCTTAGAAATAACATATAAATTATTAGGCTGATCGTCTACTATCAGAACTGTAATTTCGTTGTTGTTCATAATTCTATTATTTTTAGGCATTAAGAGTTTTAGTATTCGCTCCTTGTACCTCATTTATCCGAAATCTACTGTATATCTTCTCTAGCAAATAATTATAGGTAGTTGTGCAACATAAGTTTCCTAGTTAAAAAAGGAAATATATCCAAAAAGCAACTTTGTCTTGACTGAATCTGTAATTAATTTTTTCTCGGTACTTATAAGAGTTTTCAGATTAATCAGGTAGAGTATTTTCTTCTTTTCAGTGATCCTCTATTCATCTTTTTTTCTGTATTAACTTAAAGTCTCAAAAAGGCGATAACTTAAATTATCGCCTTGACTCTTGACTAAAAACTGATAAACTAACTACTTTAAGAATAGAGGCTCAATAATCTTTAACGACCAGCTTTATCCCTTTGTTGACGTCTGCGATCGCGCCATTCAGAAGCCGTTAAATATATAATTCCTACTGTCACAATTAACATTAATCCTGATGCTGCTATAGCCATGATGTTTATTGCTGTAAATTCCACAACTCCTCCTGGTAATAATTAATAATTAATAATTAATAATTGTAGCAGTTTTATGGTTGACGAGGTAGAAAGTTTTAAGACTTTACAGAATAGGGAACCTAAATTAGTATTAAACTGTACCCACCCAGTAAAAAAAATCAAAAAAATTTCTTTTAGTCAACTTTAAGTTTCTTCCTTATTAAATATAAATCCTTGATTTTTCACACAAGCAAAAGAGAATGGGGAATAGAAAAAAATTACCTCACTAAATATCAAAAACATTACAGCGGTTCTCAAGTTACTGAAGTACCTTTGTCTTTTTTCTTTTCGTTCTGACTGAACCAGAACTACTACTATCTACAGACGTTTTATGCAACTATTACCAATGAATAATTGATAATTAATCAATTCGTTTTAAAGCCTCTCTTTACCAATGGATAATGGATAATGAGAGATAATTTTTATTGATTAATAATTGATAATTAGAGATAGTTTTCATTATCGATTATCCACTATCAATTATCCATTAATAAGATCTCTTTAGATTGAATCTCCTCGGTTTTAACCAGAGATAATTATCTATTATAGCGTTTCTCAAATTACTGAGGTACAGTTGTTTTTCTCCTACCCTACTCCCCATTTCCCCATCTTCCCTACTCCCTACTCCCTACTCCCTACTCCCTAAAACCAAGGAATTTTGTACCTCACCAGCATGGGAATTGCTATATCAATTAATGAAAGACTTTGCATACAATGTCCCTACCATCTCCCCAACTTCTGACTTCTAATATAGAATCCGGTTATATAGTATATGTTCATAATTCTATCTACACTTCAATCTCCCCATCTCCCTATCCCAACTATATAACAAGTATTCAACCGAATTTGATATAAGTTAAGTTCTAACTTCTGACTTCAGCTAATGCAGGTAACTCTTCTAAGATTGTAAATCTAACATGATTAATTGCCAAATTACCAATTGAAACTTCTTCCTTATTAACAGGAACTCCTTTATTTTTCATGATTTCAAACTTAATTCCTTTACCAATTTCTACATGATACCAAGCCAACCCCATAAAAAACCTTAACGGATAAGGACCACCTTCCTGTAAATCATCAGGGTTTGACTCCATCGGCACCCAACCAAAACCAGGTAGATAAAATTCTAACCAGACATGATTAAACTCTGGTTCTAAAGGCACACCTTTTCTATCAGCAAAAGCCGGACATTTATAGCGACCTACTGTACGACAAGCAATACCATTTAATCGTGCCAAAGCTAACAGTAATCCTACATATTCTCCACAAGAACCAATACCTCTTTCCAGCACAATATCGGGAGTATCAATCTTAGCTGTTACTCCATAAGAAAGTTGATCGTAAACATAATTCCGAATATTCAAAAGTTGACGTAATAGATTATTTTCTCTCGAACCAGCATCTTTCGCAGCTCGAATAACTATTTCCTTATCCATTGCCAAATTATCATTATCCACCAGATATTTTTCTTGAAAATCTGGTGGAATTTCCGGAATATTTTCTACATTAAAAGGTTGAATTTGGTACTTAATTGCCCTGACTTCTAATAAAGCTTTCCAACCAAATATCCGTCTTTCACTTTGACGCAGTGGTTGAAATCGAAAAACAGCAACTTTTTGACCATCTTGAATTTCTTCAGTAAAAGGCATTCCTATAGGAGAAATTTCCCTAACTTTTTGACGATGAGTTTCTGAAGGTAAAGCAATACGCCATTCCACATCTTCTAAAAAGATTTCATCTAATGGTTCTAATTCTTCCACATAAGACATCTCAATTAAAAAACCATTAGAAACAGCATATTTTTCCTGTTCATTGTAATAAAAATAAAGGGGATGTATAAAAGTCCGATCGCGCTTATTCAATTCATACTGTTGTTCTGAGTTCGGATCATCCCTAATGTAAAGTTCATCTCCAGAATAAGCAACATAAAGTTGTCGTTCCCCTGTGGTTAAATTGCGATAAAATGCTAACCCAGTTGGAGATTCAAAAGGAGTCAGTACGCTAAATTTAACCTTACCCGTTCCCCTTTCTAAACAATAAACCGTCTGCTCCTCGCGATCGCAAAGCCACAACTCTTCATCCTGTACTGTAATATTTTCAAACCCTATTCCTGGAGCATAAAATCCTGTAATTTGTTGTTTAGTATTTTTATCAAAAACTATAATTTTACCTAATTTTTGACAAGTTACATAAACAGTTGATTCCCAGACAGCAATTCCATCAGCAGCATAAGGTAAAGTGAAAAAATGTTGCCATTGTAAACGTCCCTCTGATAAATTACCAATAGCATTGAGACAGAAATAAATTTTATTTTCCCATGTCAACCAGAGAGTATCTTTCCAGATAGAAATACCAGTAACATCAATAAATTCATCAGTCTGATAAGGATTAATAACAGTTGTATTATCTGTTTTTGGGTTAATCTTTAGCAGAAAACCACGATTTTTGTCAATAGCATAGAGAGTCTCTCTGGAAAAGGCAATACTATGCAATGAAGCTACTCCAATTGGTCTAATAGTCCGTGGCCCAGAATTTTGTTTTTGGGTACTCTCAGATGATTCAAATTTCATGTTAAATTCAGAAGAAATATTTTCAGAGAACATGCTTTAATATTGGTTTTCTACCATACAATTATTGACAAAATAAAATAGTTTGTGCTATTGCTTCAGAAAAAACTTATATTTAACCATTTAGCTATTAACTGTCAGGTCTTAGCAGTAGCAGTCGGCTTTTGTAACAAGATTTAATTCTGGCTGAATTAATCAGGCTTTTATCAGACACCAAAAGCAATAGTTGATAGTTGATAGCTAATGTATAAGTGTTTATTAAATTAAGTTTCCTCTCAATCAATATGTAGACATTCAGCTATTAGTGGTCAGCAATCAGATGCATCAATGAATAATTATTTCTCAGGTTAAAGGAGTATACTTTAGTCGTAATTTTTAACTCTCCTTGGAGACTAATACCATTTCTCAAAAACTTTTCTACATTTTATTGAGCGGGGGAGTAGGGGAGTTTCACAGGGGTAGGTTTTTTACCTTTGATCTAAAAGAAGTGTGGGAAGAGGGGGAGGAGGGGGGAGTTTATAGGTATTTATTGTATAAAAAAGTACATTTTTTTGAGAATTTTATACTGAATTAAAGGGAGCGATCGCTCCTTTGTTAAAAACCTACCCCTGTAAAAGTAGGGGAGTAGGGGAGTGGGGGGATAAGTAAACATAAGAATAATTAACATTAACTTGCTAATTATTAGCAAAAAAGTTGTTATGGTTGTGTTAATTACTATTAATAAATAAAGTGTTTCCCAAGTATAGCATTAATGCATGGGAATTGATATAATTCCTCCTTCCACGATAATGAGATAATAAGTTAATAACTTATAGCTGATAGCTGAAGGCTGAATGCTTACATCAATATAGAATAAATTTATGAGAATACTTTATTTTGTAATTTTACATCTAAAAGTGTTTATTTATCCTGGGATTCTTCCATAAAGTTAATAATTTAAAAATATCTTTTTATCTGGCAACTAAAATTAGACAATACCTGGATTATAACTATTGAAATGTTTAAAATAATACCATTAATTTCTAGTACATTTATAATTATTTGCCTATTAGGCGATCGAGCTATATCCAAAACTACAGATGTAGATAAATTCTTGAATAAGACTTCACTAACAACTAATAAAGAGAAAATTTTATCTGTAGATAAATTCTTGAATAAAACTTCACTAACAGCTAATAAAGAGAAAAATTCATCCCTCAAAAAATCTAAATTTACATCAGAATCAACTCACAAACTGATTCATAAACATCAACATAAAAACCTTAATCGTAAAACTTTAATATCTCAATTAAAAAAAAGAGAAGGCATAAAATTAATCGCAGGTTCAAAAACTTATCCTCAAGAAAAAAACATTACACAACTACAAACATTAACCGAAACCTTACCCAATACTCAGCAAATACTTACTCCTTTTGAAATTATTAATACTTTAATTCCTAGCCAACCCAGTTATGCTCAAAATACTCAAACAAACCCACCAAGACCACCAGAAAACCCCCGACCAGAGCCAAATCGCGATCGCTTTCTCCAACCCCTTCCCCAACCAACTAAACCAGAAACCCCCAAAGAACAAGAACTACAAAAACCACCACCACCCCAACCCCTGCCAGATGAACCAACTCAACAAATTCCTGTCCAGAGAATTTTAATATTAGGAAGTACAATTTTAACCCCAGAAGAAATTAATACTCTTGTTAGGCCACTAGAAGGACGTTTAGTCACTCTATTAGAACTTCGGCAAGTAGCAGATAAAATTACCGAAATTTATTTAGAACGTGGCTATATTACCTCAAGAGCATTTTTACCTCCCCAAACTATCACAGAGGGCACAGTTAAGATTGAAGTTGTAGAGGGAATTTTAGGAGAAATCCAAATTGAAGGCACAAAAAGATTACGAGACTCCTATATAAAGAGTCGGATACGACTTGGGGTGGAAAAGCCATTAGACACTGCTAGGCTAGAAAATCAACTACGGTTACTTCGGTCTAATCCTTTATTTGAAAATATTGAAGCTAGTTTGCGAGCTAGTGAAACACCAGGGGAAAGTATTCTCATTGTTCGTGTCACAGAAACAAATCCTTTGGAGTTGAGTATGAATACTGATAACTATTCTCCTCCCACCGTAGGTTCAGAACGAACTGGTTGGACTGCGCTACATCGCAACTTAACTGGACGGGGTGATTTTTTTGTGGCATCCTATAATACCACCAGATTGTTTGATGATGAATCAGATGTCTTTGATTTTATTTATAACTTACCTATTAATGCCATGAATGGCACTTTACAAGTAAGAGCAGCACCTAACAGTAATAGAATTGGTGAAGAATTTTCAGGAGATTTGAAGATTACTGGCACAACAGATGTATATGAGTTTAGTTATCGTCAACCTATATTTAGAAATCCCAGACAAGAATTTGCTTTGTCTCTGGGTTTGACTTATCAACGTACAAAATCTTTCCTTGACGATCAACTTTTTAATTTTGCCGATCCAAATGACACTCAGGATGATGGTATTAATAGCAGTACTGTGATTAGATTGGGACAAGATTATATTCGTCGAGACCCACTAGGTGCTTGGGCTTTGCGATCGCAATTCAATATTGGTACTGGTTTATTTGATGCTACTGTCAGGAGAGATCCAGAACCTGATGGACATTTTTTGAGTTGGCTAGGCCAAGTACAAAGGGTACAAAGATTAAGTGGTAGTCATTTATTGATTATCCAGGGAGATTTGCAATTGTCCTCAACTGGTGTGTTGCCATATCAACAATTTATTATTGGTGGTGGTTTGTCTTTACGGGGCTATCGCCAGAATGTCAGGTCAGGAGATAATGGTTTTCGATTTTCTATTGAGGATAGAATTACGGTTTATCGCGATGAGTCTGGTTTGCCATTGATACAGCTTACTCCTTTTATAGATATTGGAGCTGTTTGGAATGATGGTAGTAATCCTAATAATGAATTTTTACCAGACCAAAGATTTTTGGCCGGAGCTGGAATAGGTTTGATTTGGCAACTTCTGCCAGAGGTCGATCTGCGTTTGGACTATGGTTTGCCTTTGGTACACCTAGACGATCGTGGCAATAATGCTCAAGATTCTGGGTTTTATTTCAGTGTAATTTTCCGGCCATTCTAGTGTCGCTAGGTCGAAAATATTGATTAGTAAAGCTTTGAGTATTTTGTGACTGGTTGGTTATTTTCACTACTTAAATCAAACTTTTGTCATAAAAATTAACCTTGGTTGATTATTAACTTTAATAATTGAATTTATTAGAAGCTCATAATCCAATACTCAAATTAAACTTGATATCTATTCTAGTCTCAAAGTCTCTGATAACTTAGATTTCTGCAGCAAAATTTTTTCTTAATATAAGCTAGTGAGTAGATTTTTTAATATTGTAACTTTTTATTATTTAATAATTAAACAAATTTATTAATAATGACAAAATTTAGACTAATTATTACTAATAATTGAAAAAATAAACTTTAGAAAAAATTAAAACTAAATAATTACTTTTAAAGTAGTTTATAAATTTTGACCCCCTTTTTTTTGTACTGAAGTTAGACAATAATTCCATTGAGAAGCAAAAAAATAGGTTTATAGCATTACGCAAATAGGGCGCGGACATTGATAAATGCTAAAACTCAGTCATTTCAGTTATCAGTTATCAATTATCAGAGATCGCTTCTGACTTCTGACTTCTGACTTCTGACTTCTGACTTCCGATTCTTGTAGCTCTATTTGATTAGAGAATTATTAGGAGAAAAAAAGTGAAACTTTCAGTATACGGAAAAGGTGGAATTGGCAAATCTACAACAAGCTGCAATATCTCAGTTGCCTTAGCCAAGCGTGGTAAAAAAGTTCTACAAATCGGTTGTGACCCAAAACACGACAGTACATTTACCCTCACAGGATTTCTCATCCCCACAATTATTGACACCTTGCAAGAAAAGGACTACCATTATGAAGATATTTGGCCAGAAGATGTCATATATAAAGGCTATGGTGGTGTAGACTGTGTAGAAGCAGGTGGACCTCCCGCTGGAGCAGGTTGTGGTGGCTACGTTGTTGGGGAAACAGTAAAACTACTCAAAGAATTAAACGCCTTTGACGAATACGATGTAATCCTATTTGACGTATTGGGTGACGTAGTTTGTGGTGGTTTTGCAGCTCCACTCAACTATTCCGACTACTGCATGATTGTTACGGATAATGGCTTTGATGCCTTATTTGCAGCTAACCGCATTGCCGCTTCCGTGCGAGAGAAAGCTCGTACCCATCCCCTACGTTTAGCTGGCCTAATAGGGAATCGTACATCCAAACGCGATCTAATTAATAAGTATGTAGAAGCCGTACCAATGCCAGTCCTAGAAGTTCTACCACTAATTGAAGATATTCGAGTTTCTCGTGTCAAAGGCAAAACATTATTTGAAATGGCCGAAAC
The DNA here is from genome assembly GCF_050015995.1 of Dapis brunnea BLCC-M229. NCBI lineage: Bacteria > Bacillati > Cyanobacteriota > Cyanophyceae > Oscillatoriales > Microcoleaceae > Dapis > Dapis brunnea. The sequence continues at coordinate 15,095 of NZ_JBNHEP010000135.1, forward strand.
CGATCCTTCTCTCCAATACGTTTGTAATTATTATCTGAATATCGCCGACCAAATTTTGGCTCTGCCAGAGGGAGTAGTACCCAACGAATCTCCTGATCGTGATTTGTTCTCCCTACTATCTGATTTCTACTTAAATCCCAGTAAGCCTCAAGTTATCTCAGAGGATGAAGAGCTTGACCTGATGATGGTTTAATAGATTTAGCCCTTCTCAGGATAAGGAATATAAAGATCATGGTTTTCTTTAAACAATTATCAACGTCCCTAAAACAAAAATGGTTAGAGTATTACCAAAAAAATCGCCCATGGTTAATACTCCACATGACAGAACAAAATACGGTCCAAACTCCTGATGGAGGCAGGAGACCTGTGTCATACCTTATCCTGGGAGTTCTCAATGCCCTGGAACCAGAATTAGAGGCATTAATGTTGCCTTTCTCTAAACTTAAGGCAGATGCAGACAGTTTAGTAGAGGTTTTAGGGTTAAATTTTGACCCTGACATTGCCATAGGCGTAAAATCTGGTTCTCCCTTAGACCAATCAACATCTATATCGTCTTTGGATACTACAGGCGAAGATGCTCTGGAGTCACCAGGAGCAAATCAGCCACTTATGCCAGATACAATTGAGGATTCTAATGATTTAGGTAGTGCTGCTGCTGCTGCAATTACTGGGGCAGCTGCTGTAGCTGGGGGAGTAGCATTGGCTGCCGGATTGGATCGAGATTCGGATGATTTGTCTGGTGATGACCAAGGTGAGTCAGACTGGGAACTGGAAAGTGACAATCGGTTGGCTATGGAATTAGATTCTGACTCAGAAGCAGATGATGATTTGGACTTGGAAATGGAGTCTGCAGCGGATGAGTTGGATATGGGACTGGATTCTGACTTAGAGGCAGATGATGATT
>NZ_JBNHEP010000136.1:0-28498 GCF_050015995.1 Dapis brunnea BLCC-M229
TCGCGGATAATATTCGCGAATCTATCTATTTTATTAAGTTCATCAACAGTATCGCTTCGCTCACCCACACCAACAACAAGAATGATGATCATTCTCACAAATCCAGTCTAAACATAAAGACCTAGCTAAATATCCTTTTAACTCTTATCCAACAATGGTTTTGAGCTGCTTGTAACCCTGTGAGGCCAAGGGGATTATTGGGTTCTTAGTCATTTGTCAAAAAAATTAGATGCGTTTTCCCTGACCCTGAAGCAAGGATGTGTCCATGACAAGGAACGTCTAGGAGAGGAGCCGTGATGAGGTGAAAGTCTCACGTCCGGTTCTGAAGACGAGTCGGGTAGGGTAACTTACCTGGCTTAGTTTAACCTAAACATGATCGCGATACCAACGCAGCATTAAATATATTCGTCGCGGGCGGGCAGTCCGAGACATTAAACCGACGTGGAGGCAAGCGTAAGACTACTGCCAAAGTAGCAGCAGCCTGTGAAAGGTCAACCCGCCGAGGAGCTAAGGCTCGGTAGGAATCTCCGCGCCTTTAGGCCGGAGAGGATGTCAACTACTTCTGCTTCCCGATTGATGAACCGAAACTTTTCTGGTTAAAGGATTTGGAAACTATCAGATGTCAACTCACCTTCATGTTTGATCACAAGTGTATCGTCACCCTGGCTGAGGATTGATAAAAAGCGATTATCCATAAAAGGTAGTGCAATGGTAGTAGCTTGGCTAACAGCTTGTTCTGCACTCAAGCCTAAGTCTGGAGATAGTTGTATGATATCTTCTCCAACAATGAAGTTTCCAACCCAATCAATATCGCTGCCTGAGTTAAAGACAAAAGTATCTAGTCCCTCACCACCGCGAAGCCGATCCATTCCTGGGCCACCTGTTAAGATATCGTTGCCATCACCACCATTAAGCAGATCGTTTCCTGCTTCTCCAGTTAGTATATCGTTTCCTGCGTCACCAAAGATTCCATCATTTTCTGGAGTACCTATTAGGTCATCATCTTCTTCAGTACCTTGTATTTGGTTGAAGTTATCGAAAAATTGTTGTCTTCGAGAAAAGCCTCTTCGTGGCCTTCCAAAACCAAAGCCGCCCTCTTGACCAAAAGGCTGAAGATTTCCGTGTTCTTCCATGATTAATTTCTCCTTATTTGATATTTTGGTTTTTTGGGTTTGTCTGCGCGATCGCCAAGAAACTAGGATATATATCTCACTTTTAGTGGAATAGTTTGATCGCTCAAGCCTTGTTTATAACTTAAGTGATAAAAGTGAGCTTGTCAAGGGGTAAATCAAAAAAATTTTTTGGAAGATTAGCATAAAATCAAATCAAAAAGTATTACTTATGGTTATACTTATCACTTATATATATATACTAGGTTCTCGAATTAATCCTGTAGATTATTTTTCTTGATATAGTGCTAGGTGCAAGGCAAAAGGCAAAAATAATCAAAATAATCTATGACTAAGTTTGATAATTTCGAAATGTCGCGTCCTTTGCTTCGATTGCTATATATCCCTAAAGCCAGTGAGTGTATTTATAGCAGTCACCATTACTGGTGCAAACATTCTCAAACTCTCAAATTTAGTTACAGCAATAATTTATATCAGTTTCATATTTAGTGTGGGACAAATTTTTATCTCACATTTCGCACTTCATTTTGCAACATTAAAAGTAGTGGCGTGTCTAGCTTGAAAATGTGAGTTAAAAAACCTAACCCCTCAACCCCCTTGTAAGGAAGGCGGAGTATTTCTCCCCTCTCGGAGCAGGAGAAGGGTTGGGGGAGAGGTCTTCTAGGTCCTCGCTCAAACACCCACAATTTTAGTCTAGACACGCCAGTAGTAGACTGACACAGCTTAAATAGTGCATTAGAAAATGGGGGGATGGGGTGATGGGGGGATAGGGGGATGGGGTGATTATGAAAAAAGCTAATGCACAAAATTGGCTGTGTCAGTCTAGTACTATAAAATAGGTAACTTAGTAGATATTTATACTATATAGCTCCTATTCATTGACCTTTCTCAGGAAAATATTAAGTATGAATACTCAATTACTTACTCCTATTGACGACTATAATTATCTCCTGTCTCCTGTCTTTCATACAACATTTTGTCGTCCGGAGTCTGGGTTTTATCACTTTAGTAAATAGGGAAGAGAGATTAGTCTTCAACTGTACCTTACCATTCGTGGAAAGGGGCTGTAACTTCTTACTTCTGCTATACATCCTGGTTTACAGAAGTAGTTATTTGATTGTCAGATAACCAAAACTACCATCCCCACCAAGGGCTAACTTCTAAGACGCCTGTTGGGGTTAAAATGACCCTAAATAATCCAAACTGCTTTTGCTTTTGGGAAACAGCTTGATTCTTAGCAGAATCAACTAACCTGGGTAGAGGAGTTTCCAAAACATAATATTTAGCAGATTGATTCATTGCTTCATAACTAACGATCGCCCCATCACCATTTACCCTAACGCGATATTCCAAATCTTCATACCATCTAGGTGTTTCTCGCCAACTCTGATTGATTTGCTGATACAACTTTTGATTCAACTCTTCTAGTTTCGCTATTTCCTGAACTTCTTTGAAAATCATCTCAGGTTTGGCGTTACACTCACTACCGTGACATTCATCATCTTTCACTTTTGACTGGTGGGATGATTTTATTACTGAGACAGGCCATACTTTAATTGTTTCATCAGCACTACCACTGGCTAAAGTTTTCCCATCCGGACTAAAACCAACAGACCAAACAGGTTTAGTGTGACTTTGATATGTTTCGATTAGTTCTTGAGTTTCTACTTGCCACAGATGGATTTTTTTGTCGTAACTACCACTGGCTAAAGTCTCCCCATCTGGACTGAACGCAACAGACAAAACTGCTTTTGAATGGCCATTAAAAATTCCAATTTCCTCGCCTGTCTCTGCTTGCCATAGCTTTATGCTTCTATCTTGACTGCCACTAACTAGAGTTTTTCCCTTGGGGGTATATGCGATCGCCCAAATAGGTCGAGAATGAGCAGTCAAAGTATATTTTTCTGTTCCAGTTTTCACCTCCCACATTTTGAGTTTTCCATTTTTGCCACCACTAGCTAAAGTTTGACCATCTGGGCTAAAAGCCAAGGAAACTACAGAGCTAGAATGCTGTAAACGCAAGATTTCTGTTCCAGTTTTTAGACTCAGTAACTTAATAATACCGCTATAACTACCAATTCCTATCATTTCTCCATTGGGAGAGATAGCAACTGCTTTGACATCGTCAGCATTAAGATTAATACTGCGAATAAGATTTCCATTACTAAGATTCCACAATTTAATACAATCATCCCAACTTCCACTGACAAGAATTTTCCCATCAGGAGTGATTGCCAGAGATTCGACAGCATCAGCGTGAGCTGCAATAGTACGGATTAATTTTCCACTAGGTAAATGCCAAATTTTTATTGTGCCGTCATAACTGCTACTAGCTAGGGTTTGTCCATCTGAACTAATTGCAACTGCATAAATCCAAGTTGAATGACCTGATAAAGTTTGTAGAGGCTTGTTTTTTTCTGTTAATAGATGGTTTGTTTGTTTTGTTTTTGTTGATAGTAACTGCTGCCAATTTATTCCTTCTATTCTTTTAATTACAAGGGTTGTTGCTATCGCTGTAATTAATGCTGTTAGGGCTATTGTTGTGGTAGATTTCCAGATAATTTGTTTTGATTGCATAATTTTTCAATGACGTACATATCAAAAATCAACTAATGTAATACCAATTCACTTTAAAGATGTCACAAATAGTTTTAAACTCCCTATGTGAAATAATTTCCTGAAATTACTGTAGCATCAAAGTTTTGAGCTTATAAAATCTTAATGCATGAATGCATGACTTTTAATTTCCGTGAAACAGTATAAGCATTCAGCCGTCACCTCGTGAAGTTATTAATTCATTATTTTGCCAGGAGGAATTAGTTTCCCAGAAGAATTAAAAGTTATTCAGAAAAATATCATCAGCTAACCGAAGTCAAGTTATTACGTTCAAAAGCTATTTGCGTAGCATTCCGTAGGAAAAGCTGAACGCTGAATGTTTACCAACTAATTATGTTATGTCTGATGTTGCACCTGCCAATTTCACTTAAACTTTTAATGAGTTTTTTTTGTATTCTATCCACTTTCTAATTAAGAATAAAATAGTTATGCTTAGACTAGCGATGATTCCTAATGGAGTGATATAAGTCCAATGCCCAAACATTTTTTCACTAATATGCCACATTAATAGAAACATTAATATGTAGGTTAACTGATGCATTCTCCGCCAATTTTTTTTCAATTTTTTCACACTCCAGTCATTAGAAGTAATGGCTAATAATGTAAAAATAGTCAGTATAACTATTCCTTGTGAATAAATTAAATAAGATTTAAGGTCAAAGACATCAAAGCTTCTTTTCATAAATAATAAAATCCCATGAGCTGCACCTAATAAGAATGAAATAACCCCGATTTGACGGCGATATTTGAGTAATATTTTGGGTATATTGGTCTTCTTAGTAACAGGAAAAACTATTCTGAGAATTGTGGGTAACAAAGTAATAATATAGGCAAATAAAGCTAAAAATCCCAGATAACTAGCAAAATTTGGTGTGTTAATTATGAAGTTTTCCATTTCTGTAATTCCGTGATAGTTTAGTTTATTTGATTGAATAGGTCTGAGCCAATGAATATAAAATGGCTCAAACTTAGATATATAGCATTACCTTTTTTGGTTAGGACAATAAATTTGGGTTGTGAGGAAACAGAGAATATCAGAACATTGACACTGGGATGTCCTAACGTATTTGGATAGTCCTATGTTAAAGAACACCCTAATTACGATGTAATACCATTGCTCATATAAGCTTTTGATACTATATTTTAAGGTGTGTTTTGCTACAATTCCCCTAGTAAGTCTAGCCTGAACAACTTTTTTCTCTGGATTATAGCAATTTTATAAATGTTTGCTACAAATAGCTAGAGGATTTTTTAGGCATCAGGACTCAGGAGTCAGGACTCAGAATGAATAGCTTTGATACCATTTCTTAGTTCATAACTTATCTTATTAGTCAAATTAGTCAAAGGAAAATCTAGTGTAAGGTCTTTTTATCGCCCTTATTATTCGTAACATTCTTTTTTCAAAATGGTATTAGGGGACAAATATCACTAAAGTTATAAATGCTTGCCTTATTATATACATAAGTGATAAAAGCTGCAACAAGATATTATAGAGGTTTTCACAAAGGTAGACTACAAAACTTCTGTCTCTCTTGGTCAGCATTCCCTCTCTTGGTCAGCATTCCCTCTCTTGGTGCGCGTTCCGCAAGTGAGCTGTCGTCGTCGCGGGGTCGCACCGCTTGCGTCTAACGCACCCCGCGGGATATGACCGCTTGCGTCTGTCGCACCGCTTCTTTCTGCCCTCAGCATAAGTGCCTTTAAGCCAAAATCTCTGTATTCTATGTTAATGAAAAGCGCTATAAAACCTACATTCCGCACCACAAAATGTAGCATAAAAATACAAGTCAAAATTCAAAAGTTAAAAGTTAGAAGTTAGAGATTGTTTGTAAAGGAAATATAAAAAGGAGATAGGGAACAGGGAACAGGGAACAGGGAACAGGGAACAGGGAATAGGGAATAGGGAATAGGGAATAAGGAGGAAGAAATCAAGACAAATATTTGTCGCTTAAAAATCTAGGAATATATGTACTGAATACTTCTCTACCTACCAAATTTCAATCTCTTGAAGTATTACCGCTTTTAGATTTTAGTCACTCGCATGTTCTCTTAATACTTATTTTACAAACAGTCTCTTAGAGGAAAATTATAGTAGTCAATAGGAGTCAACGATTCAGTAAGTATTTATGCTTAATATTTGACTGAAAATTTGACTCCTAAGAAAGGTCAATGGAGATGATTGATACAGTATAAATACTTACCAAGCTACAGAATTTTATACTACTTTTAATATTACAAATTGAAGTGCGGAATGTAGGTTAAAAATTTTCCTAGTGCATCAAGAAAGTGTGGTATATCGTAAATAATACTAAATCCAGTTTATAGAGTATCCTTTTGGGTATATGGGGAGATGGGGTGATGGTTAGAGAGGGATTTGAAAAAGGTAATGCATGCAGGACCGGATTTGGTATAAGAGTGCTTGAGGCTGAGAATGATAATCATGATTTATGGGGAAGTGTCAATTGATGTTCAACATATTCCTTTAATTGCTCAATAGTTACACCTGGTGCAACTAGCAACAAAATAAGAACCATTCCACAGTACGGGTTTCCTATAAAACCTAGAAGGAAATATCCATACGAAGTTCAACAAATTAACTTACAAAGACTAACTGAAGCTTGGAAACTTTGGCTAATACCTGATAAAGCTGGTCAACTTGCAGGACGACCAAGATTTAAGCGGAATTACTTCCGCACTTTATACACCCCGCAGGAGACCTGAGAATTGCACACTCGCTTTTAACTTCCGTGAAACGGTATTACGAAGGCTTAGTGCTAAAAACTCTGGCTGTTCTTAAGATTTATTTGACAAACAGCCTCTTAACGATTTTTTCAACTAACTTCATTCTTTATTTGAATATTCATCTTTTAAGCTTGTTTTTGTTTCCAAACTTTCCAACTTGTATAAATAAGTAATCCTGTAGCACTAAAAGCATAAATTGTACCACTAGGAATACCTGAAAAAGCCATGGCTAAACTTCCTACCCAAAGTGTTAGTGAGTAAATAAAAAAAACTGTCAATCTTTGGGATAAACCAGCATCTAATAAACGATGATGTAGATGGCGTTTATCTGCAATAAAAGGAGATTTACCGTTTCGTAAACGGCCTAGAATTACTGCAGACATATCTAGAATTGGTACAGCTAAAATTAGATATGGCAAAACAACAGAAGTAACTACTGTAGTTTTTACCAAACCTATTACTCCTACTCCTGCGAGAGTAAATCCTACATAATAAGCTCCTCCATCTCCCATAAATATTTGGGCTGGATTAAAGTTATAACGGAGGAAGCCTAATGTTCCACCAGCTAAAGCTGCTGCTATTAAAGCTGCTGCTGGTTGATCCATAAATATACTAACAATTAACATTACAAAAGCTGCAATACCAGAAACACCAGCAGCTAAACCATCTACGCCATCAATCCAATTAATAGCATTTGCCATGCCTACTAACCAAATCACAGTTACAGGCCAGCTTAATATGTTAATATGTACTAATCCATAAAAAGGAATAGTCAGAAACTCTATATGTACTCCAACGATCCAGGCCATACTAGCAGCAATTATTTGCATAAATAACCTGAATAGTGCTGATAAACCAAACAAGTCATCTGCTAAACCAATCATAAAAAAAGCTAAACCGCCGACTGTTACTCCCCAGATTTCAAACTCTTTTTCTGGCGGCAAAATATTACCATTAGTATCTATAAATCCTCCCAACCACCAAATAATTAAAAGAGCAATTAGACTACTAATAAAAATAGAAACTCCTCCCAAACGTACCATTGGTTGTTTATGAATTTTACGACCGCCGGGATGATCTACAAGTCCAATGCTGAGACCAATTTTTTTGATTATTGGTGTAATTAAAAGTACAAGTAAAGTCGAAATAACTAAGGTAATTAAATGGTACAGATAATTAGGTATCTGAAATAATGGAGGGTTAAGAGTTAATAATAAATTATTAAGTTGGTCTAGCATCATCAGGGTATTTTGCCACTATCAATAGGTTATAATTTTAGAAAATTAAAATGTTTTTTTGTAAGAGTTGGGCGCTCACACTAAAATGTAATTATTTAAAACTATAGTGCTACCCTATATTTAATATTTGACTTTTATCAATAGGTTAGCTCCATTTAGTAGAGACATTATATAGAACGTCTCTACTAATTCCTAATTAAATATACAACCTTGGGGTGAAATTTAGCCTTTTAATTAGCTAATTATGTATTATCCAGTTTTTGATCTAGAATTAATCCCCAATTTAGGATTTACCGAAAATCCAAACTTCTTTAGACGAGACTGGGAACTTTAGCCATCAGATGAGGATAAAGAGGAAAGCCATTGCATAATGATGCTACCCTGTCTAGACACTTTTGAGCTACCTCTTCATTTTCTGGATTTAGCAATCGTTCAGCAATAATATCGCCTATTTCTATAAATTCAGCAGCTTTCAGCCCTCGACTTGTCATTGCTGGAGAACCCAGTCGGAGACCACTGGTAACAAAAGGAGACTCTGGGTCAAAAGGTACAGTATTTTTATTAGCAGTAATATTAACCCCACTCATCAATTTATCTGCTTTTTTACCTGTCATACTTACTGATCTTAGATCCACTAACATAACGTGATTTTCCGTACCACCAGAAACTATTTTTAATCCGCGTTTTTGCAGTTGGGTTGCTAAGGCAGCAGCATTTTCTATAACTTGGCCGGAATAAGTCTTAAATTCTGGTTTTAAAGCTTCTCCAAATGCGACTGCTTTGCCTGCAATAACGTGTTCTAAAGGACCACCTTGAGTTCCGGGAAATACTGCTTTGTCTAATTTTTTCCCTAATTCTGGGTCGCGGGTAAGGATTAAACCGCCTCGTGGCCCCCTTAAAGTTTTGTGGGTGGTAGTTGTTACCACGTCACAGTGAGGAATAGGGTTAGGATGATGACCTGTTGCTACTAAACCTGCAATATGAGCAATGTCTGCTAATAAATAAGCTCCAACTTCATCGGCGATCGCCCGGAATTTTTCAAAATCAATTATCTGAGAATAGGCGGAATATCCACAAATCAGAAGTTTGGGTTTATGTTGCTTTGCCAGTTCGAGAACTTGGTCATAATCTATAGCTTCTGTTTCTTGACTTACACCATAATGATGAACTTTGAACCATTTACCAGAAATGTTGACCGGGGAACCGTGGGTCAAATGTCCGCCGTGGGATAAGTCCATTCCCATGATGGTATCCCCTGGTTGTAACAAGGTGAGGAATACGGCAAGGTTGGCCTGCGCTCCAGCATGGGGTTGCACATTAGCATGGGCAGCTCCAAATAATTCTTTGGCACGGTCTATGGCTATTTGTTCGATTTCGTCTATAAATTCACAGCCACCGTAGTATCGTTTACCAGGGAGACCTTCGGCATATTTGTTGGTTAGTACGGAACCTTGGGCGGCCATTACTGCTGGTGAGGTAAAGTTTTCACTGGCAATTAGTTCTAGGTGGTCTTGTTGCCGTCCGTATTCTTTTTGAATTAGTTCGGCTACTAAAGGGTCTGTTTCTGTGAGAAAGTTAGTGTTAGTCATGTTCGGTATTTTTTGAGGCTACATTAAAACTATAGTAAATGTTCCATAGTCGTATATAGTCAAACAATGTTAAATATCTTCGTTGATTTGTACAAAAGAGCTACTAAATATTTGACAAAATTTAATAAGTCTCGACCTTCTGTTTAATGGTATAATGGAACTGGTTGAAAATTAAAAGCTCAATCACAGTCATAAAGATTAATAAATTCTCGGAGCCTTTAGTAATTTTAACCCCTTGATTTATGAGATTAGTTGAGAGACATATTATTCAAAAAAATCATCGGTTTTATACTGAAATTGACCGACTGTGTTTCTTGTCTAAAAATCTCTATAACTATGCTAATTATTTAGTTCGTCAGTCTTTTATCTTTGAAAATATTTATCTTTCCTATTATCAGCTTCAAAAAACACTTCAATCTCAAGAATACTATCAAGCAATGCCAGCTAAAGTATCTCAACAAATCTTGATGATTTTAGAGAGAAACTGGAAAAGTTTTTTAGCAGCGAACGAAATTTATAAAGAGAATCCATCAAAGTTTAAATCTCGTCCTTGTCTTCCTGGATATAAAAATAAAATGACAGGAAGAAATATTGTAGTTTATACAACACAAGCCATCAGCAAGAGGCAACTTAAACAAGGAATTATTAATCCGAGTAAAACTGGAATTCATCTAAAAACCTTAGTACCTACTTCACAAATTAAACAAGTCCGTCTCGTCCCTAGACTGAACCATTATGTAATTGAGGTGATTTATGAGAAATGCGAAAAACAATACGAGCTAGAGAAAAATCGTTGCGCCAGTATTGATATTGGATTAAACAATTTAGCTACATTAACTTTTAATCAAGCCGGAATAAAACCGCTCTTGATAAATGGCAGACCGTTAAAATCTATCAATCAATACTATAATAAGGTTAGCAGCTTCCTGCAATCTCAACTCCGGGAAAATCAGTCAAGCCTCAGACTAAAAAAGCTTTCTAATAAAAGAGAATTTAAAATCAATGATTATCTCCATAAAGCATCTCGTTTGATTATTGATACCCTGATTAATGAGAAAATAGGAACTTTGATAATTGGCCACAATGAAGGCTGGAAGCAGAATATCAACTTAGGGAAAAGAAACAATCAAAATTTTGTCTGTGTCCCCTATAATAAGTTAATTGAAATGTTATCTTATAAAGCTGAGATGGTAGGGATAAAAGTAATTATTACTGAAGAATCTTATACGTCAAAAGCAAGTTTTATAGATAATGATTTGATTCCAGTTTATAAAAAAGGTAAGAAAAATCAAGTCACTTTTTCAGGAAAAAGAGTAAAAAGAGGTTTGTATTGTACCGCGAGCAAAGGGTTAATCAATGCTGATGTGAATAGTTCTTTGAACATAATGAGAAAAGCAGTCCCAAATGTTTTTGACCATGGGATAGAGGAGCCAGTGCGTTGGGCGGGTCCCCCGACTTGAAGCAACTGGCGTGGTGTTGTAGTGCCTCCTCCGGAGGAGCTTCGCTAACACCCAGTTAAGGTAACACCTGCAAAATAAGAATGTGCCATATTTATATTTTTATGAACTATATGCCCCACACTGGCACTTAAGATTTTCAGTGTGAGGCTGAGGGATTTAGTTTACAGTAGCAGAGCTATGGTTAATTGAGTTTTAGAATTTATTTTCAATCACTAACTCACTCAATGGTAATTGTCCGGGTTTTGGCCAAGGATCTTTAACTTTTTTACCAATGGCTACCATAGCACCCATTACATGATCTTCGGGTAAATTAATTAATTCTGCTAGTTTTTCAATATCAAAACCAATCATTGGGCAGGAATCATAACCCATTGCTTTTGCTGTTAACATTAAGGTCTGCATTGCCATACCATTTGAGTAATTATTTATTGATTCTAAAGTTGTAACCATACCGAATAAAGTATCTGCCCCATACTGAAAACCTTAAGTCTCAGTATGGGGCAGATAGATATTAGTTTATGATGTTGGTCATCCTAATATTTGACCAGTCGAATTATTTCTAAAGTATTTACTGTGTCAACTCTTCGTAAATTAATGACGTGCCTTACAAAGATTATCCTGTAAATAAACTCTAGAAAAATCAAAACCTTTATGGATCGACAAAACCTTCAATAAAAGAAGACATAATATTAAATAGAGGATTATTTACAGCTTCCTTTAAACCAGTTATGCCACTAGACTGAAGTGCGCTGATAATTCGCTTTTTCATATTTGGATTTTTCTCTATAGCCTCGACAGCTTTAGACGAAAAAATGTAAATAGCCAATTTTTTGCTTTTGCTAATTGCGGAATTAATCCTGCTAAAATCACTGAAGATTTACCACTTTTTGATTCGCCTAAAACTGGAATAAAATTATTGTTTTCAATGGCTGTAATAAGTTTTTTTAAAAATTCATCTCTACCGAAGAAATATTCAGCATCCTGTGGAAGAAAACTAGATTCCTTATAGGGACAATTAACATCACCTTTTTCTAAATAAAAATTGAGATTGACAATAACATTATTTTGAACACCAATACCATATTGGTTTCCATAATTTATGGAGTTGTCTTGATTAGTAAAATTAATGTTATTTGATGCTTTTTCATCATTTTCTGCAGCCATTAAACTTGAAAATTAAGAGCTAGTTTTTGAAGAATAAGCCAGTAGGATAAATTCATAAATTAATTCTACAAGAATCATAATTAAGAGTGTGAGTTCAACCCAAAAAAGAAGATAAAATTTTATAGCTCAAAACCTAGCTTTGACAGAATTAAACATTTGATAACAGTGGTGCCGCACTTAACAATGTCTGAGTATAAGAATGTTGGGGATGATTAAATATTTCCTCAGTTCTCCCCTCCTCCACAATTTTTCCACTATTCATAACAGCAATTCTGTCACAAATAAATCTAGCCACCCATAAATCGTGAGTAATAAATAAATACGTTAAATTTAATTCTTCCTTTAACTCCAACATCAATTCCAAAACTTGAGTTTGAATAGTAGCGTCCAACATACTTACAGGTTCATCACAAATAATCAGTTTTGGATTAGTAATTAATGCTCTGGCAATAGCTACCCTTTGTTGTTGTCCTCCAGATAATTCTGAGGGGTATCTTTTGCCATATTCTGCTACAGGAGTCAAACCTACCTTTTCTAGCATTTGCTCCACTTGAATTTTAGCTTCCTCTGCACTAGCCAAATTATGGATAAATAGGGGGTCAGCTACTATCTGCTCAACAGTCATCATGGGGTTGAGACACGCTAGGGGGTCTTGAAATATCATTTGCATTTCGCGACGGTAGGGTTGTAATGCTGATAAAGAGAGACTTGTTAAGTCTTTGCCTTGAAATTCGACTGAGCCAGAAGTAGATTTAATTAATTGTAAAATAGTCCGAGATAAGGTACTTTTGCCACATCCAGATTCTCCCACTAATCCTACTATTTCCCCTGGATAGAGGTCTAGGTTAACTCCATCCACTGCTTTGATAAGTTTACTTTTTCCAGAGAATAATAACTGCTCTATAAAATTACTTTCTAAGGTGTAGTGCTTCTGTAAATTTTTCACCTGCAAAATTGGTTTGAGGATTTTGGGAGCTTCTGTTAATTCAGATTTTTCTGGTTGAATTTGAGCAGGAGTAGATTCAACTACTTGAATATGTAAAGCAGCTTCAAATAGAGATTTGGTATATTCATGTTGAGGATTTTGGAGAATTTGTTTAATTGCACCTATTTCTACTATTTCACCCCCATACATCACAGCAATACGGTCACAATATTCTCCCACCATTGCCAAATCATGGGAAATTAATAATAGGGAAGTCTGACGTTCTTGGCAAAGTCTAGTTAGCTCCTGCAAAATTTGAGATGCTATAGTTACATCCAAGCTAGTAGTAGGTTCATCAGCTACTATTAATTTTGGATCAAGTAGAAGTGCTAAAGCGATCGCTACCCTTTGTCGCATTCCCCCACTAAATTCATGGGGATATTGAGACCAACGACTGGCAGGAATATTTACTGCTTCAAGAGTTTCTATAGATTTTTGTTGTGCCTGAGATTTAGATATATTGGGTTGATGTGCAATAATAGTCTCTAAACAATGATCCCCAATAGTCATTAATGGATCGAGACGAGTCATGGGGTCTTGAAAAACTAATGCTACTGCTTCACCACGAAATTTTCTCAGTTGAGAGGGGTTCATCCCAAACACAGATTTTTCCCCAAAGGTAACAGACCCCTCAACTTGTACTGACTTGGGCAATAATCTCATAGCAGCACGTCCGAGGGTAGATTTACCACATCCAGATTCTCCGACTAATCCTAATTTTTCACCAGCTTGAAGTTTTAGGGATACATTATTTACTGCCCAATGAAATTTTCCATGTTTTTCGGGATAAGCTACTCGTAGATTTTCTATATTCAGTAAAGGATTCATTTATTATTTTAATTAGGGATAGTTTGTTTGATAAATAGTTTGTTATTTTAGTCTAAGCATTTAGCCATCAGCTATTAGTTGTCAGCCATTAACTTATTCTTTTTGAAGTAAGAATCAGAGTTGAAAAATTGAGTGAAAATTAAAAGTTACTCTTAAAGCATACTAGCTAATATTCCTCATTAATTACTTGGTACAGAATTATTACCCAGGAAAAGATATTTGCGTAGCATTCCCCAGGGAAAACTTGAAGGCGAATACCTAAGTGCTTACATTTTAGTAATTCTTTTCCAGGTGAAAAAACCGTTGTTTTTGAGTAAGTTTTGATTGAGCACAAGTTAACTTGATTTTAGATGTGAAATATTCAGTAATATCATGTCCGGATAAACAGTTATAAATAATTAGGGAGTCCTCAGGAGTCAAGAGTCAGGAGGGAGAAGAGTAGGGAGTCATCAGGAGTTAGGAGGGAAAAGAGGAGGAAAAAATAGGGTATTACGAGGAAAAAGTTTTTTATCACTAATTATAGCGGTTTTCATTAACATAGAATACAACTATTTCTGCAATTTATTAAACTTTAGGTATATATAGAATTTTTACTGTAGTCTACCTTTGTGAAAACCGCTATAAACGGACATGATATAACAGTTGATAAATTAATAATTTAGGGGTTGTACATTAAAGGATAATAAACACCTGAACAAAATTATTTATAAATTCGATCCTTACTGAATGGCAATTTCACCAAAATCTTTGTGTAATTAATTCTGTTTACCTGCTTAGATTTTCAACTGTACATAGTATCGAGGAAAGAATTATCCAAAAATATCTACTTTCATATGTCATCATTGCCTGATTGTGCAACGCCGAAAAATTTCCTCTTAGCTAATAATTCTTCAAGTTCTTATCAGGTCATTTCAGTTAGCCTCCTGCCGGAGAAACTTCCTTAACAGTTAGCCTCCTAGGTCGGAACTTCGTCAAGTAATTTAATCCTAAAAAAAACTATTTTTTATGATTAGTTGTATTTTTATAATCTGAAAAACCTTATAAAAGAAGATTTTTTATAATTATCAATTCTATTATTGGTTTAATACCCCACAGTCTAAACGATGTCTAAAATTTGTTAGGATTATAAGACGCGGAGCGACTTGCCGAAGGCTATCCCCATCCAATTGTTTCTTCTCCCTTCTTTTTTCTTCAATTATTTTCATTTTGTCATAACTACTTGCTTGAGATCCACAAAATTTATTCTTTGAGCCTAAATAATATAGAATAGGTGGGAAATAAGCATCTTTAACAGGGTAAAAAAAATCTAAATAGCAACTAAAAAATATTAACTTTGAGTATCTATTTCTAAAGGCAATGATATCATGTCTGTTTATATCGTTTGTGTAAAAGTTAGCGTAAATATCAACAGGAAATTTAAGTTTTTTCTTGCTCTTAAACCTTCCTCCCTCTCGTCCCTCTTCTCTGTTCCCTGTTAAGTGTTCCCTGTTCCCTACCTTTGCTATACAATACCGATGCTACCGGACATGATATGAATTAATAGTTAATGGCTAGTTGACGTCTGAATCCTTACCATGATTTTTATCAAGTTGCAGTACTAGAGAAACATTATTTACTGCCCAATAATATTTTCCATGTTTTTCAGAATAGATTACTCCTAGATTTTCTCTATTCAGTTAGGAATTAATTTATTACTGCAATTGCGATATTTGCCTTAAGGAATAATAAGCTATTTGATTAATTATTTTATTTTCCCGTTGAAAATCCTGTTGTTTTTGAGCAAGTTGTAATTGAGTAAAAGTTAAATTAATTTAAGGTGTTAAATATTCACTCAAAGTGAATATATTAATAATTGATACCAGACAAAATTTTTTTTGATTCTAAATATTAGGAGAGGCAAGACATAAGCATCTTTAAAGAAGTCAAAAAATCTAATTAACAACTAAAAATCATGAACTTTTACTACCCATGCTAAATTTGCCATTAAGTTCCTTACTTTTCTTTTCAAATCTGCGTAACATATAAGTAGCAGCACAGTCTGCTTGGGGATGATTTTCCAATATTTCTGTTAATTGAAAAACATACTCAGCTATTTCTTCTCCTAATTTATCAATAACAGTTTCACGATTAATCATTTCTTGTTGATACTGACGTACTTTTGCTTGCCATTGACTGGAAAAAATCTCGTGAATTTTAGTGTGAAGACCAAGCTCTTCTAAAATTTTCCATTCTTCGCCACTATCAAACCAGATACCTCCACAACTCATACAACGTTCTATATAGAAAGGATTTTTAATATTTATTCTAGTTCGTGACAAATAAGTACCGCACTCTGGACATAATCCTGCTTTACCATCAAAAGGGGAGGGTACAAAATCTTCAAATTGATTGTAGTAGGGCAAGGTTTCTTCAGGAGCATACCATGAAGGTAAACTGGCTAACCAGGCTTCATACTCTTTTGCTGAAATCCAAAAACCTTTAGATATAGGACAATATTTTACCGGAATAATATCATTTAAAACGGCATCTTCTAACTCTACATCGCATTTGGGGCTTTTCATCCTGTTTCTTCCTGATTCTGTTTTGATGTGGCTTGACCAAGTATACTCAAACAATAACCTTTGAGAGTTTCTAGGCGATCGCTCATATTGGCCAACCGTGTTTGTGTTGTTTGAGGGTTTCGAGATGCTTGTAAAAAGCTAACATCTACATTCAAGAGCCTAAATTGCTTATGAATCTCCGTCAAATAAGACTGTACCTGGGATGCTATAGGTTGGTCTAGTCCTGAGTTATCTAAATTAATAATCTGAGTCTCGAATAATTGTTGGACTTCTTGATTTGTGGCCAATATTTTTGCTAGCTCTCTTTCCAGCACATTTTCTTGCAACTGATTCAGAAGTTGACTGAGTTTTTGATATTGCTGATTATGTTCCTTTGGCAACATTAATGTAAATAAATCGAAATTTGTATATATTATTAACATACGAAGTAATGAAGTAATATTGTTTCATTGAAGTCAAAAGTCAAAAGTCAAAAGTTAAAAGTCGAAAAATCAGATAGTATTGGCTGAAAAATTTCACTGAGAATAATTTCAGGCGATAATTTTACATAATTAGTGTGGTGTGAAATTATTTGTGACATTATTATAAGTGAATTGGTATAACAATCTAGAATTTTAGGTTCAGAAGTTATTAGCTTAAGTGCAACCACGGACGCTTAATTAATCTGTCTATAACTTAATATCACCCTAGAGAGACTAAGAAATGAGAATTTTATTACTTACATAATTTAGAGATATTGAGCTTTAATTTATTTAGGATTTTCCTTCTAAGTTATGTATTTTGTTTAATCCTCAATCCTAATTTTATCGTTGCTACACTTTGATTTTTCGGGAAACTTACGTTTTCGATGGCACAGTATTAGCTGTGATGTTGTAGATTTTTCAAGAGCACTATGCATGAGAAATCAGGAATTAAACCCCACCGTCACACCCCGTGTATAAAATTAATTGGGATTTAATTCCCAATAAGATTGAAGCTTATTCTAAAGATTGTTGTTATTTTTTTGATAGTTATAATTTCACTATATGGAAAAATAATTAAGTCTTCAATTTTTAAGTTATATTTGAGATTTCGGGGTCAACTAACCCTGATTGAATAACATAAATTGATTATAATAATAAGATATAAATATATAGTTTGATAATTATAGTTTTCCAGAATCTTGAGAGAAAAATAAAAGTATAAAAAATCACAGATAATCTGTAGGAAAACTGGAATTATAAACTTAAAAGCTTTTATATATTACTTTATAATAGAATATAAATTTACAATTACTGCTAGAAAAATACAGAAATATAACTTATTAGTAATGGATTTTAATTATTGTAGTAATAGTAGAGTAAAAATTTCATCTACTATTACTACAATAAACTACTATATAACTATTTCAGATTTTACCAATTTTTGGTAAAAAGCTAATACTCCTTAACTCTAAACTAATTCCTATGAATACTAAAACCCTGACACCTAAACCTCAAATTTCATGCATAATTCCTGATTGGTTGCAAGAATGTCTAGATAACAGAAATAAGAGTGATAATTTGACTAGCTGTTCAGTAGATACAGCATTAATTTGTCAAGCATTTGAATTTGCATACAAGTTACATGAAGGGCAGTATCGGAAATCAGGAGAACCTTATATTTGTCATCCTGTAGCTGTGGCAGGATTATTAAAATATCTTGGCGGTGATAGTGCGATGATTTCTGCAGGTTTTCTACATGATATTGTTGAAGATACTGACGTAAGTATTGAAGAAATAGAACAAAAATTTGGTGCGGAAGTGGCTTTATTAGTAGAAGGTGTAACTAAGCTTTCTAAGTTTAATTTTTCCAGCAAAACAGAGCTACAAGCTGAAAATTTTCGCCGAATGTTTTTGGCAATGGCAAAGGATATTAGAGTCATTGTTGTGAAGTTGGCAGACAGATTACATAACATGAGAACTCTCCAACATTTACCTCCTCATAAACAATTGAGTAAAGCGTTAGAAACACGGGAAATATTTGCACCACTAGCAAACCGTTTGGGAATTGGTCGAATTAAATGGGAATTAGAAGATTTATCTTTTAAATATATTGAACCAAATGCTTATCGAGAAATACAGGAATTGGTAGCAGATAAAAGAGCAGACAGGGAAGCTAGATTGTTAGAAATGACAGAAAATTTACGACGAAAATTAGACCAAGTAGGAATAGAATGTTACGACATTAGTGGTCGCCCTAAACATCTTTATGGCATCTATCGAAAGATGTACTTCAAACAAAAAGAATTTCACCAAGTATATGACATTTCTGGACTGAGAATAATTGTAGAAAAAAATGAGGATTGTTATCGAACTTTAGCCATTGTTCACGACTCTTATCGCCCTATTCCTGGAAGATTTAAAGATTATATTGGTCTGCCAAAACCTAATCGTTATCAATCATTACATACAGGAGTAATAGGTACTACAGGTCGCCCAGTAGAGGTGCAAATTAGAACTGTGGAAATGCACCATATTGCTGAGTATGGAATAGCTGCTCATTGGAAATATAAAGAAACGGGTTATAGTAATACGAAAATTACTACTGAAGATGAAAAGTTTACTTGGCTTCGACAATTATTAGAATGGCAAAGTGACCTCAAAGATGATCGGGAATATCTGGAGACTATTAAGGGCGATTTATTTTATGAAGATGTTTATGTTTTTACACCAAAAGGTGATGTTATTTCTCTCAAACATGACTCGACACCAATAGATTTTGCTTATCGCATTCATACAGAAGTAGGAAATCATTGTACAGGAGCTAAGGTGAATGAACGAATAGTACCTTTAGATACTCTTTTAAAAAATGGTGATATTGTCGAAATTTTGACTCAGAAAAATGGTCATCCTAGTTTAGATTGGCTAAATTTTGCTGTTAGTGGTGGAGCAAAAAATAGAATTCGTCAGTGGTTTAAACGCTTTCATAGAGAAGAAAATTTAGCTAGAGGTCGAGAATTATTAGAAAAAGAATTGGGCAAAAAAGGTTTTGAATCTTTACTCAAATCTGACCAAATGCGAATTGTTTCTGAAAGATTGAATTATCATCATGTTGATGATTTATTAGCAGGTTTGGGTCATGGTGAAATAACTTTAAATTTAGTAGTTAATCGATTACGAGATGCATCTAGAGAAGTAACACAAGTTGAGCATAATTCAGATATTTGTTCTGAAAAATATTTACACAAACCTACTCAAACTTCATCTCCTAATAATTCTCATCCAATCGCTGGAGTTGAAGGTTTAATGTATCATTTAGCAGGTTGTTGTAATCCTATTCCAGGTGAATCTATTATTGGAGCTGTAACTCGTATGAATGGTATTTCAATTCATCGTCAAGGTTGTTCTAATCTAGAAAGTGTACCTGGAGAAAGGCTAGTTCCTGTTAGTTGGAATAGTGGTAATGAAAATCAGGGACGACCTAAAACTTATCCAGTTAATATCTCTATTGAAGTTCTAGATAGAGTGGGTGTACTGAAGGATATTTTATCTCGTTTGATGGATAATAATGTTAATGTTCAAAATGCTCAGGTTAAAACAACTCCTGGTCATCCCGCAATTATTAATCTATGTATTGAAGTGAGCGATCGCCAACAATTTGAACGGAGTTGTACTCAGATTAAAAATATGAGTGATATTTTGAATCTGCGTCGTATTAGTCAGGTGGAATAATGAATAATGAATAATGAATAATTGATAATTGATAATTCAGGTAAGCATTCAGCTATTAGCGGTCAGTTCTCAGCTAAAAAATTAATGAAGCAGGCATTCCCTTAACTTCTACTACATTTTTAACCCATAAATTAAAGCACAAGAAAAATAAGCTTGAGTTATCAACTAAAGGTAATGAAGCTGATAGCTGATAGCTGACGGCTGAATGCTTACGAATTCAGAACTAATCCCTGACTTAGTTTGAGTATTTATATTTATTGATAAATATCCGCACCCTATTTGTGTAACCCTATAAATTTAAAAGAGATATTTCAACGATGTTTAATTTCATATTATATCTCTTTTAATACTCACAACCCGATTTGTGTAGCGCTATAAATTTAAAAGGGATATTTCAACGATGTTTAATTTCATATTATATCTCTTTGAATACTCACAACCCTATTTGTGTAACCCTATAAATTTAAAAGAGATATTTCAACGATATTTAATGTCATATTATATCTCTTTTAATACTCAGAAAAAAAAATTTAGGGAAGAGGTAATAAAGAGCAGGGAGTAGGGAACAAGGGGAAATTTGTTAGCTCCCCATTCCGCTCCGAAAAAAGATTCTCGCTTCAACAGCTATATAATTTTTATTTTATTATAGCTAATTAATAAGAGTTAATATAAATATTAAGTCCTTAGCTATCAGCTTTCAACAATTAGTTGTTTAACTTATTGTTTTTATAGAAAGTGTCAAAACAACCATCAAAATAGCAAACATGATTAAAAGCTTACATGTCGTCAATATAGCCTTTCTCAAGTTACTGAGGTAAAGTTTTTTCTTCTCTTATATTTCCTGTTTCCCAAATTACTACGACCTACTAAACCGACACATCTAAAATAGTTTATTACATCATCGGGGGCGGATTTATCTGATTTAGAGCTTAAGACTCATTAATTTAATGCAGAACCCGCCCCTACTATTGCAATATTTTTAGATATGTCATTCTACTACTATCTATTTCCTTTGAGATTTAGGATAAAAACTATGCTTTTAGAACAATCATCTATCGCCAATATTTTAAATAAACAACGTCAATTTTTTGCTACAGGAAAAACTAAAAATATTGACTTTAGAATAGAACAACTGAAAAAGTTAAAACAGGCAATTTTAGATTATCAAGAAAAAATAGTTGCTGCTGTTAAAGCAGATTTGAATAGACCAAAGTTTGAAGCATATTTTGAACTGAGTTTTTTCACGGAGATAAATGATGGAATTAAAAAGTTAAAATCTTGGGTAAAACCTAGAAGAGTTTCTACTCCTATTGAGCAGTTTCCTGCCGGAGCTAAAATTTATCCAGAACCTTTAGGGGTAGTTTTAATTATTGGTGCTTGGAATTATCCTTTTCAATTGGTAATATCTCCTTTGTTAGGTGCTATTGCAGCGGGAAATTGTGCGATTATTAAACCTTCGGAAATAGCTGTTCATACATCTGAGGTTGTTGCAGATTTAATTGCTAATACTTTTGAGTCTAATTATATTGCTGCTGTGACGGGTGGAATCGAAGTAAGTCAACAGTTATTAGCAGAAAAGTTTGACCATATTTTATTTACTGGAGGAACAAGGGTGGGGAAAATAGTGATGGAAGCTGCTGCTAAAAATCTCACTCCTGTAACTTTAGAATTAGGTGGTAAAAGTCCTTGTATTGTTGATGATGATATTCAGTTGGAATATACGGCAAAACGTATTACTTGGGGAAAGTTTATTAATGCTGGTCAAACTTGTGTTGCTCCTGATTATTTGTTGGTAAATAAGTCGGTTAAATCCGAGCTATTAGAGAAAATTCAACAGTCGATTGAGGAATTTTATGGTGAAAATCCTTTGGAAAGTCAGGATTATGGTCGGATTATTAATGAGAAGCAATTTAATAGATTGAGCGATTTACTGAAAGATGGAAAAATTTTTATTGGTGGTGAAACAAAGTCGGAAGAACGTTATATTTCACCTACAGTTATTGAGGGAGTTAATTGGGATTCTGGAATTATGCAGGAGGAAATTTTCGGACCTATTTTGCCTGTTTTAGAATATGAAAATTTAGATGAGGCGATCTCTCTGGTTAATTCTCGTCCTAAACCTTTATCTCTTTACTTTTTTTCTCGAAATAAACAGAAACAAGAACAGGTTTTAAGAGCAACCTCTTCTGGGAATGTTTGTATTAATGATACGGCGATGCAATTTGGAGTACCATCTTTACCGTTTGGAGGAGTGGGAAATAGTGGTATGGGTAGTTATCATGGGAAGGCTAGTTTTGATACTTTTTCTCACTATAAAAGTGTTTTGAACAAGGGATTATGGTTTGATTTAAGAGTCCGATATGCTCCTTATAAAAATAAGGTTGGTTTGATTAAAAAAATAATTTTTCGGTAATATTCGGTAATATTTGCAGGTTGGGTTGGGTGCGATTTGTTGGGTCAAAGAAGTATTGACTATAACATGACTCTTTAACCAAAAGGTTAAAAACTCATAGCCTATGGAGGTTAAATTCCTTCCCTCTCAGCGCTCGGATTGACTTCGTAGCTCAGATTTAATGGATTAACAACTATTACTCCCAGTGGGTGGTGGTGCATAGTAATGGTAAAGGAAGCACCAGGAATGTGGGGAGATGGGGAAATGGGGAGATGGGAGATGGGAGATGGGGTGGGAGATGGGGAGTGTGGGAGAAATTAAAAAATATATATCCTCACCATTACTATGCAGAACTACCAAATACTTTTAAGTAAAATTATTGATAAAAATTAGCGTTTTCTGAGCCATAATTAATTTAAAAATAAATCAACTTAGGTGGGAAGAGTAGGTGAGCAAAGCTCACTTACTCTCTCACTAATAATAATGGTAGTCCTGTATATGTAGTGATACCAAGCATGAAAAAAGAATGTTACGAATAGTAAGGGGAATAAAAATATTTTTCAGAAGATTTCCCTTTGACAAAGCGGTGCGACCCCGCGCCGTCTCACGGCGCAAGCGGTCGTTTGCGGAGCATTCCGAAGGATGGGATGGCGCGCCATATCCAATCGACCAAGAGAGGGAACACGCACCAAGACAAAAAGATAATTTCCGAGCTAAAACATGGTATTAAAGGCATTCCCATACGACTCCTGTACGGGCGATTCGCGCCCTCGCCCCTACGACTCCTGACTCAAACAAAAATCCTCTAGTCATTTGTAGCAAACATTTATCAAAATGGTATGATAAGTCAATATAAATGATTAGTTCTTGGCATTAATCTTGAAAATATTACGTTTTTTCTGCTTAAGAATTTAAAAATTATTGTCTAGGCGATCGCTTAATATAATCAGCTATAAAATTATGCGGAATTAACCCCAAGTATTCTGACCCAAAAGTATGCTATTATCTATTGACAGTAATCAGAAAAAAAATCTCTAATCAAATGTCAAGTCATCAACTAATATGCCCTAGTTTTAGTAGTAATCATATTGTCAAAAATGGCACTATTCACTAGGGGAAAACAAAAATATCAGTATCAAAATTGTCTCTGACAATTTGTGGAAAATAGTCAAATAGATTATATTAGTAATGAAACCAAAGAATTAATTGATAAATTATTGCTCTGCTCAAATTAGTTTAGCTGGCATAATTCCTGTAACAGGTGTGTCCGAAAAATGGCTCCAGAGTTACGTCAATAATAAGTATGCTAAGGTTTCTCAGTCTATTAAATGTACCAAAAAAAAACGGGTAAACTCACAATCCAATGTGATGAAATGTGGTCGTTTGTAGGTCATAAAAATAACAAACAATGGCTCTGGTTGGCTATTGATATAAAAACTAAAGAAATCCTAGGTTTCTACTTAGGGGAAAGAGGAGAAAAAGGGGCATTGGGATTGTGGAATTCATGTGCCTGGTGTCTAGAGAAAATGTGCAGTTTGTTATACAGATTTCTGGTCAGCTTATGATTTAGTTTTTCCTGATTCAAGACACTCTCTGAGTTGGAAAAGAAATAGGTTTATAGCACTACGCAAATAGGGCGCGGACATTTCTAAATCCTGAAACCTTTTGATAGTCAACTGTTCCCAGTTAAGTGTTCCCTATTCCCGATTCAAGTAGCGCTATAACAGCTTATATAGAAAGATTAAATAATACTTTATGTGGCTAGAATTTCTCGGTTGGTCAGAAATACTTTATCATGCACTAAAAAGCTAGAAAATCATTTAGGAGCTACGCGCGTATTTCATTCATCATTAGACTTGTCGCTAAATAGATGGAAAAAATCGCTCAAATTAATACCGTTTCACGGAATTCTGAATTCAGAATTCTGAATTCAGAAGTTAGATTGGATAAGCTAAAAAATTTTACAAGACAACAGTTTGAGGTAATTAGGGCTGGCTGATTAAATATCAAAGCACTGATAGATATTAGTAAGTGCCTTTTTTGGTCTAAAAAAGTGCGCCTGTTTCGGTCCAAAAAGCTCATGCATGCTAGTATTTTGGGATGATTATGGCAGAAAAATCTTGGGACAATTTTTACGACTACCTCCTCTATAATTTCCATTTCTCCTGTCTCCTGTCTCCTGTCTCCTGTCTCCTACCCCTACCACTCATACTTTCCATAAGCAAACCCTAATTATTTGACATTTAAAGTTTGAAACTATTTGTGACATCTTTAAAGTGAATTGGTATAAGACACAGCAGTAATTCTAGACTTTTTAAATTGGGAATAGCTAAAATTCTTACTTGACTTGGGTTTGCCAGTTTTTTTTAGTTATAAAGCGAGAAGTCTATTATAATGAAGCGATAGCCTGACCAGAATTTTATCACTACATATACAGGAGTACCGTAAATAGATACAGCCTTAGGGTATTTTCTGCACAGTTGCTACTCAAACCCCATTACTTTCAATAGACATCTCCAGAAAATAAACTTGCCTTTTATTTAGCACCAGTTAGACTTGTAAAAGTTCGTCAAAGAATCATTTTTCGTACCTTTTTCCTGAAAATATCTTACCTGTTCCCTATTCCCTGTTCCCTATTCCCTACTCTTACAAAAAGTCTATATATTTTTCACCAGATGTCTAATCAGGTAATATACAATTATTGAGATTGGCGTTACTCAGATTAATCCCACTTAGATCGGCATCACTGAGATTGACACCACTGAGGTTGGCATAGCTAAGATTAGCGCGACTGAGATTAGCACCACTTAAAGTAGTATCTTTGAGATTGGCATAGCTGAGATCGGCATAACTCAGGTTAACACCACTAAGATCGATATCATCTAAGTTAACGCCCCATAAATCAGACCCCATCAAGTTAGCACCATTGAGAATGGCATCACTAAGAATGGTATGTCGCAGGTGAGCGCGACTAAGGTCAGTTCCACTCAGGTTAGCACCCTTGAGATTAGCACTACTAAGATTAACACCACCCAAGTTAGCATTACTCAGATTAGCGTTTTCTAAATTGGCATCCCACAAATCTGCTACTCGCAGACTCGCACCACTCAAGTTAGCATTGCTAAGGTTAGCACGACTGAGGTCA
The DNA here is from genome assembly GCF_050015995.1 of Dapis brunnea BLCC-M229. Taxonomy (NCBI): domain Bacteria; kingdom Bacillati; phylum Cyanobacteriota; class Cyanophyceae; order Oscillatoriales; family Microcoleaceae; genus Dapis; species Dapis brunnea. The sequence goes on from NZ_JBNHEP010000136.1 coordinate 25,540, forward strand.
ACAGTATTTAGTTGAGTATTACTGAGGTCATTTCCTTGTAAGTTTTTAACTGCTATTTTTTCATTAACAATTTGCCAAACTGTATACCATTTTCGATCAATTCTAGTTGTTTCACGAAGTTTGACACCTTTGAGTTCAGCCCAACTAAGATCGGCATTTTCCAAATGGGTACCACTTAGATCGGCATCAGTTAGATCGGCATTACGAAGATTAGCACCACTTAGATCGGCATTACGAAGATTAGTACCACTTAGATCGGCGTTACGAAGATTAGCACCACTTAGATTGGCTGCACTCAGGTCAGCTTCATTGATGTTAGCACCATCAAGTTGAGCATTGGATAATTTAGCAGCGCTAATATGAGCATTTATGAGGTTAGTCTTACTAAGATTAGCGTCACTGAAGTCAGCAGCACTGAGGTCAGCAGCAGTAAGGTTAGCATTTCTTAAATCTGCGCCATTAAGGTCAGCAGCAGTAAGGTTAGCATTGGTCATTTCCGCATCGTTGAGTTTAGCTGCAATTAGATTAGCCACACTCAAATTAGCTCCATCCAAATAAGCTCCTGTTAGATTAATTCCTTTGAGGTTGGCATTACAAAGATTGGCATTTCTGAGATTTGACCGACTATAGTAGTTGTTCCTAATGTTTTCTAATCCTTTTTTAGGACAGAGAGTATGGCAATACTCTGTACCTAAATCAGCCGCCTCTAGGTTAGCACTCCGCAGATTAATATTTTTTAAGTCGATACCGCGAAGATCGGCATCACTGAGATTTACTCCTTTAAGATCCTTATTTATACGTTGTTGATTAACAATTTTCCAGACTAAATGCCATTTATAATCTAGTTTGGTTAAATCATTAATTTTGGTGTTTCGGAGGTTAGCACAGTTAAGATTTGCACCTCTAAAATCAGCATTTCTGAGGTCAGCATTTTCGAGATTAGCATGGCAGAGATTAGCATTACTGAAATTAATACCAGTCAAGTTAGCATTACTTAGGTCACTATTTTTCAAGTTAACATTATGGAGGTTAGCAGCACTAAAATTACTTCCACTGAGGTTGGCATTACTCAGATTAACATCTCTAAGTTTAGCGCCACTGAGGTTAGCATTACTCAGATTAACTCCCCCAAGATCGATATAGATTAAATTAATATTTCTGAGGTCTTTACCAATAGCTTTCTGATTAACTATTTCCCAAATTAATAACCATTTACTATCAAGTTTTGTTGTCTCATTTAGTTTACTACCCCTCAGATTTATACCCCTAAGTTTACTACCTCTTAAGTCGGCACGACTAAGATTTGTATTAGTTAAATTGGCATTAGTTAGATTAGCAAGACTCAGATCGGCACCACTCAAGTTAGCACCACTCAAATTAGCATTACTTAAATTAATACCCCTAAGTTTGGCAAGACTAAGATTAGCATTCTCAAGATTAGTATTTTTGAGGTTAGCATCCTTGAGATTTGTACCTCGTAAATTAGCTTCTATGAGATTTCCATCTTTGAGATTAATACTACTCAGATCGGCATCTTTGAAATAGGCAAAACTAAAATTTATACCCTGTAGATCTAGACCATTAAGTTTGGCATCCCTCATGTTAGCTCGGATAAATCTCCGTTTTCCAGCAGCATATAGCTCTAATATTCTGCATACATCCCAAGTATATTGGGATAATGCTAGTTTGGCTTTAGGTTGTTGTTGTTCCAGGAGTATGGAATATGCGGCCCATTGCACTTCTGGTGACCGATCGTGTAAGGCCATAAGTAACAAATCTAATCCAGGATCTCCATGTTTAATAGTTTCAGACACTGCTGCTACTCTCAATTCTACTTCACCATGGAGTAAACATTCTTTTACTGCTTCAAGACTATAGAGCATAGGTATGGTAGATGTCGCTAAAGTCATATCTAACATAGGAATTTCATTCAGGGAGTTATTCATTTTCTTGGACTTCATCTGCATATCCAATAACTTTACCTGAAAATTAATATTTTTACATATTCGGTGCTTTCTAACTTTCTCTACTCTGGAAACCCCCTAAGCAAGATTGAGAAATTGACCTTAAACTAAATAGTATAGTCGATTTTTTAATTTATGTAGATTCAAATTGAACATTATAGTTTTAAGACTATTAATATTCGATAATAAAATATGTTTTTATTAAATTGAGATGATTCCATAATGCTTAAATTAACTAGTTGAGTATTGAATGATAATCTAAATAATTTATTAGGAACAATATCAATAGACCTCTCCGGAAAAGAGGGAGTAGGGAGTAGGGAGTAGGGAGTAGGGAGTAGGGAGTAGGAAGTAGGGGGAAATAATTGATGATTTATACGTATGGGATTGATTTGATTTTTGATTATCACCAGATGTCTAATAGATAAGAGATTGTTTCTAAAGGGAATAGGGAATAGGGAAAAAGACACAACTATACTTTCTATTTGTCAGTATAACTGATAAATTATGAATACCGATACACTGCCCTGTCATGCTTATTTCAATCTCTGGACTTATTTCCACTTTTATATTTTGTCGATCCATAATCTCTATAATACTTATTTTACAAACAGCCTCTAAAGTATAATGTTTAATAACTATCAAGACATATTTTTTGCAGTAGTTGGTGATGTCCACGGTTATATGTACAGAATGATTAGTTTACTACATAGGGTTTGCTGAATAATTATTTTTGTAATAGTAGTAGTCAGGAGTCAGAATAAATGGGAATTATAGAGAAGTTAGGAGGAATAATTTAAGAAGTGATTTTTCTACCCTTGTCTGCCTTTAATCCTAAGTTTTTGGTAGCTCAAGCTTGCAAAATTGCACTTTTTTTCGATCTAAATCAGAGATACTTAAGAAGAGCAGCTCCAATTCATTTCAGACAGTTATCTATATAATTTCCCATAATTTTCCCTTTTTTTTCAATATTTACTCCTTCTTCCTTCTTCCTT
>NZ_JBNHEP010000137.1:0-18934 GCF_050015995.1 Dapis brunnea BLCC-M229
CAGGAGCAATTCCCACAGTTATGAGGTACATTTACGATCCCCCTAAATCCCCCTTGAAAAGGGGGACTTTGAAGGCTTCCCCCTTTTTAAGGGAATCTAAAACTGTGCCTCATAGATTAAAGAACTGCTATAGAAACAATTAGGGCAAATGATGAAAAAATCATTAATTATTGGTTTGACTGTTTCTTTGGTATCAATTTTGTTTAGTAATTCGGCTTTTGCCGATATTTTTTCTGAAGAAGCAAAATTAGGAGCTAATGCAGGTGCAATGAACTATTGTCGTGGTAATTTTATGACAGAAGATGACAATGGACGTTATAACATTTTAGCCCTCAAAACTTTAGAAGATTTCAATGGTTTATCGAGTCAGGACAAAGTGAAAGCTCTTGTCTATAAAAAAGCTGCTGAAGATGGAGATTATTTAGGCAAGCCATTAACTCAAGAACGTTGTGAAGACCTACGCAAACTTTTGTACGTTCAATATGGTAAACCTAGTGTTAGTAATTAATAGGTCTTGATTTGAATCATTTAGTTTAGGAGAGTTTATTCAACTATGAAAAACACTGTGCGTCTTAGGGTTCCTGCAAATTTGTCTACTCCTGACCTCATTGCTATTGGTATTTCCCTAATAGCAGCTTATCTGGGAATGTTTAGTGGTCATAAATCTTTCAGTAAAGAGCTAGTTCTTTTCCTACTATTTTTAAATAGTTTGGATCTGACTTTAGTTTTATTAATGGGTAAAAGTTTTGCCCAATACAAACAGACAATTAGTAACTTTTTACGATCGCCTAAATTTATAGGGGTTGATATTTTTCCATCCTTATTTATTGCTGAATTTGTATATGGTCCTTTTCTCAAAGGATTCTTTTTAGAACTGATAGCATTTCTTGTCACTTATTTAGTCATTAGAACTGTTAGATTAACGATAATTTCCTCTCTTCATTAGGATTTATAACTTTTCCTAAGTTATTCATTTATTAACTTTTCACTGAAAAAATAGTCAGGGTCTATATTATGACAAAAGCTAGTGATTTTAAAGCCTTAAAATGGCGTAATATCGGGCCATTTCTCGGTGGTCGTGGCACTTGTGTTGTTGGTCATCCTACAGATAAACAAGTTTTCTATCATGGTCACTCTTCCGGGGGACTGTGGAAAACTGAAGATGCAGGTCAATATTGGATACCAGTAGGTGACGGACAATTTAATATGGGTTCAGTCGGGGCGATCGCTATTTCTGAGCAGAACCCCGATATTATGTATGTAGGTTTAGGTGAACCTCAAATTCGTAACAGTGCATCCTGGGGTGATGGGATGTATAAAACTACTGATGGCGGTGCAAGTTGGCAACATATTGGTTTAACAGAATCTAAGCATATTGCTAAAATTAGACTTCATCCTGATAACCCTGATTTAGTTTACGTTGCTTCGATGGGTCATGGTTTTGGTCCGAGTCAGGAAAGAGGAGTCTTTCGCTCCAAAGATGGCGGTCAAACTTGGGAAAATATTCTCTTCAAAAGCGAAAATACCGGATGTATTGATTTAATCATTAGTCCTAACGATCCCAAAGTTATTTTTGCTGCCATGTATGAATTTGAACGCAAAACTTGGGGCGCGAAAACAGGAGGCCCTGAAAGCGGACTCTGGCGATCGCTCGATGGTGGAGATACTTGGGAAGATATTAGTCGTAATGCAGGAATGCCAGAAGGACAAATGGGAAGGCTCGGTCTTGCTCTATCCCAAGCCGATCCTAATCGTGTTTATGCCTTGGTTGACTCCGAAACCAAAGCTGGTTTATACCGTTCTGATGATTTAGGAACAAATTGGTATTTTGTTTCCAATTTTGCTCAAATTATTGCTCGTCCTTTCTATTTCTTCCATCTTTTTGCTGCTCCTCACAATGCTGATGAACTTTGGGCACCAGCTAATAAACTTTATAGTTCTAAGGATGGAGGCAAAACTTGGGTACTTGAACCAGGTATTAAGGATGATTACCATGAAGCTTGGATCGATCCTAAAGATCCTAATCGCATTATTGTAACTTGTGACGGTGGGTGTCAAATCTCTTTAACTGCTGGCAAAACCTGGTCTCTTTTCAATAACCAACCTACAACTCAGTTCTATCGAGTATTTTGTGATAATCAATTTCCCTACAACTTGTACAGCAACCCTCAAGATACAGTGACAGTAAAATGTCCTAGTGCTTCTCGTTGGGGCGGTATCTCGGAACATGAAACTATTGTTGTTGGTAATGGTGAAACTGGTGCAGCAGTTCCTCATCCTACCGATCCTGACATTGTTTACAATCTTTCCACTGGTTCAATTTGTGGTACAGGCGGTTCTTTTACCATCAATAACTTGAAAACAGGACAAAACGAAATTCGACCAATTTGGCCTGAATCGACCTTTGGTACTCCTGCTACTGAGTTTAAGTATCGTTTTAATTGGCATATGCCATTTTTCATCTCACGTCACGATAACAAGACTTTCTATGCAGGAGCTAACGTAGTTTTCCGTTCCACTGATGAAGGCATGACTTGGGAGGAAATTAGTCCCGATCTAACTAAAGACCTCAAAGATAAACAGCAACTAGCTGGAACTCCTTGGATGGGAGAATATTTCGGTCAAGAAATTTATTCCACAATCTTCCGTTTAGAAGAATCTCCCCATGAACAGGGTGTACTTTGGGCAGGTAGTGATGATGGATTAATTCACTTGACAAAAGATGGGGGTCAAACCTGGGAAAATGTTACGCCACCAAATTTACCAGAACTTTCTCCTATTTATGAAATTGAGTTTTCTCCTCACGATCCAGCAACAGTTTATATAGCTATTACCCGCTATCGGACAGCGGATGACTATGTTCCCTATTTGTATAAAACCAGTGATTCTGGTAAGACTTGGACTTGCATTAGTGATACCTTCCCCCAAGATGAAATAACTCGCACCATTCGGGAAGATACAGTCCGCAAAGGATTACTTTTTGTTGGTACAGAAACAGGTGTTTTTATTTCCATTGATGATGGTAAGGAATGGCGACGCTTAAATCTGAATTTACCTCGTGTTCCTGTCCATGATATTAAAATTAAAGATGCCGATGTAGCGATCGCCACTCACGGACGTAGTTTTTGGATTCTTGATGATATTAGTCCTCTAAGGCAATATTCTGAGGAATTAGCTCAGAAAAAAGCTCATTTATTCAAACCTGAAACCTATATTCGTTTTGGTTATAACTGGTGGATGGATTACGGTGGTGGTCCTGTTTCTGACAAAAAATATTACTTTGTCCAGAATACTCGTCCTGGTCACACTTTCTATGAACAAGGTATTGTTGATGGCGAGAAAAAACGCAAATTTATTGATGCTGGCGATCCTCGTCCGATAGGAGTAATTATTTACTATCTCCTGAGTGATGATGCTAAGGATGTTAGTTTAACAATTTTGGATGAACAAGGTAACGAGATTCAGACTTTCGGTAAAGATGAAATTCCTACGGAAAGGTTTGCTAGTTTTGATGCTCGTGGTTATGAGCAAGATTTAACGACAGGAAAGCCTAAAGCCACTGTTAGTCAAGGATTAAACCGTTTTATTTGGGGGACTCGCTATCCTTCCGTTTCCTCTGTACCCGGTCGTCCTCCAGTCATCATCACTCCTTTTGCTAAACCTGGTATTTACCAAGTCCGTTTAACTGTAGATGGTGAAACTCAAACGGAATCTTTTGAAGTACACATTAATCCTAACGAGAAATATACTCGTGCTGAAACCGATGCTAAAGGTGAGTTTTGGATGAAACTCTATGCTAAAGCAGAAGAAGGTATCCAAACTGTGTTAAAAGGTCGTGAAGCTAAAGAAAAAGTTACTAACGCCCTCTCCTCTGCTTCAGCAAATCAAGCACTTGCAGACCAAGGGGCAAAAATTAATACTCTCTGCGATGAGCTAGAAGGTAGCATGATGCCAGTTGGTACAACTTTAGTACAAATTATTAATGAGCGTACCAAGTTAATTCCTAAATTGACATGGTTACATAATATCTTGGAAACCTCTGAAGGTCCTGCCAATCAAGGTACAATTAATGTTTACAACAAAGTCGCTAGTGAAATGGATGAAGCGATCGCATCCTTTAACAATCAACTTGATACTGAGATGGCACAATTTGACCAATTAAATAGCTAATTCTGGTTAATAGAGCTATCTGTTAACTCACCTTGAAATCTTGCTTGAGAAATGGATAGGTTAATCTTGTCCATTTCTAATATTTTGAGATTGTTGTATTCACAAAATTCAGATTATGAAATCAATTAAATTCAAATTCTAAAAATACTATGAAATCATCCAATTCAGAGCAGTTAAAAGACAACAGAGGCAAGATAAATATTGTTAAAGCCGAGGCTTTTGCAACTCCTATGCCTTTCATAAAGCCATTTACTATGGCTAAAGGAACAATTACTCACTCAGAGAATGTCTGTATCCGCCTTGAAGACCAAGAAGGACGAGTAGGATGGGGTGAATGCTATAATGTTCCAGTTATTTATGGTCGTGGCTACAAAGAAATCCACCAAGCACTTACAACCTATTTATTACCTGCCATAGTGGGCATAGATCCTTTAGAAATTGGGAAAATCAACTATATTTTAGATGGAGCGTTACCCGGTAGCTTAGATGCAAAATCTGGGATAGATATGGCAGTTTATGACCTTTTAGGAAAACAACTAGAAGTTCCTGTTTATAAGTTACTTGGTGGTAAGCATACAGACACAATACCTGTTATTGCTGAAAGTCCTATTGCACCTCCCGAAGAAGTAGTAGAGATGGCACGAAAAGACATAGAAAAGGGACATAAATACTATAAACTCAAACTCGGTGGCAACTGGAAGGAAGATATTGAAAGAGTCAGAGCAGTTCGTGAAGCAGTAGGAGACAGCATCATTATCAAGGGCGATGCCAATGCGAATTACACTCGTGATACTGCACTGAAAGTTATCTCTGCCTTAGAAAATGTCAATATGCAGTATTTTGAGCAACCTCTGAAACAGTATGATTTTGCAGGTTGTGCTTGGTTAGCGGAAAGAGTAAACACTCCCATATCTGCTGATGAGGATGTTCAAACTGTACATGATGCGTTTAAGGTTATTTCCATGCAGTCTGCATCGAATATAGTAATCAAGCTGTTAAAGCACGGTGGTCTTTACCGATCTTCACAAATTGCTTCTATGTGTGAAACTGTCGGTGTACCGATTTCCGTCAGTTCTGGAACTGAAACATCGTTGGGTAGGGCAGCATTATTACATTTTTATGCAGCTAATCCTTCATCTGTTGGTGCAATGGAAATAGCAGAGATGTTGTCAGATGATCTTGTAGATGAGAATGAGCGAATTTATGTTAAACCAACACTTAAAGTACCTGAAGGACATGGTTTAGGAGTTAACGTTAATGAGCAGAAAATAGAGCAATACAAAGTACAAATTTGATATGTGGAAATACTTAGGGAGTCGAGTTAAATTATTTCAGAATCTATGATTAGAAACATACAATTAAGATTTTGAATCGAGAAATATTGAACTCAATTTTTGATACTCAGAAAAACTATGAAAACACTAATAAACCCAAATCTTGATGGGATCAACTGGGATACAGTGACTGAAATCCTTAAAACGTCTGGGATGTCTTATCAAAAACCGATGGTTCATAAAAGGGCTTTCCAAGCAAGCTATAGAACAGTATTTATTTTTTCTGATTCAAAACTCATTGGATTCGGACGAGCCATATCTGATGGTGAATATCAAGCGGCTTTCTATGACATCTCTGTTTTACCATCATTCCAAGGAAAGGGTGTAGGGAAAACGATCGTTTCAGCCTTAAAAGATGGTTTATCAAACTGCAACATAATTTTTTATTCCACACCGGGGATGGAAGGTTTCTACAAAAAACAAGGATTCCATTCACTAAGTACAGGCATGGGATTATTCTCTAGCACCGAGGGAAACAATAAATTTACTGATTATAAGTCATGTTAGTTGGCAGACTAAATAAGATTAGATCGCATCTTTTAACAGTCAACTCGATCTACAAATGACACAATTTAACCAATTAAAAGGAGTTTTTTGAGCAATGATAATTACTAATATCAATATTTTTGATGGTGTTAATGATACCTTGAGCAAAAATATGAATCTCTTAATCGAACACAATTTAATTAAGACAATTTCTAACCAACCTATTGTTACAGATAATGATGAACCAGTAATAGATGGCGGTGGACTTACTTTGATGCCGGGGCTTTTAGATTCTCACGTTCATTTAATGCTTAATGATGCACCACATAGGTCAATTTATCACGAAACTTGGTCTTATGTAGGAGCGCAGGCTGTGGCAAGTGCTAAAGCTATGTTGCTACGGGGATTTACCACTGTTCGTGATGTAGGAGGACCTGTTGCTGGTCTTAAAAAGGCAATTGATAAGGGAATTGTTTCTGGACCCAGAATCCTACCATCTGGACCTTTCATTTCCCAAACTTGTGGTCATGGAGATCTTGAAACTAGCGAATATCGTCTGTCTCCCTATTTTACTGGTGTTAAAGACAAGGCAGCGATCTTGGGATGGTCTTATGTTGCTGATGGTGTACCTGAAGTCACAAAAGCTGCAAGGGAGGTGCTGAGAACTGGAGCAACACAAATCAAAGTTATGGCGGGGGGAGGTGTTTCTAGTCACTTTGATCCTCTTGATACGACTCAATATACCTTTAAGGAAATGAAGGCGATCGTTCAAGAAGCAGAAAATTGGGGAACTTATGTGCTTGTCCATGCTTATACGGATCGAGTGGTGCGAACTTGTGTTGAAGCAGGTGTTAAATCTATTGAACATGGACCATTTTTAACAGAAGATACCATGAAACTAATGGCTGAAAAATGTGTTTGGCTATCCCCACAGATTTATTTATTTGATATGACTCCAGAAGAGCTAAATATTGTAGGAACACCTGCCGAGTCGAAGATGCGTCAAGTCAATGAAGGTTCAAAAAATCTTGTTAAGTGGGCTAAGGAGTATGGTGTTAATGTGGCTTGGGGAACAGATTTATTTGGGAGTCTCTCCAAACAAGCAAAGCAACCTCAAGAGTTTCTGGCTCGTGCGAAGGTTTACACACCCTACGAGATTCTCAAACAAGTTACTTCAGGTAATGCAGAACTATTTTTGTTAAGTGGTAATCGTCACCCTTACCAAGAAGGTTCACTGGGAGTCATTCAAGAAGGAGCTTATGCCGATTTACTTATTGTTAATGGTAATCCTTTGGAAAACATCAGCCTCATGGCAGATCCAGATAATAACTTCAAAATAATTATGAAGGACGGAGTAGTTTATAAAAATACTCTTTAATAATTTAGGAAATGCAAACATTTATTGCTAAAGTTATAATTTTGATGAGTTTATTACTAGGAATCTCAACTAATCAATTATTCCAAGCAGTAGCAGAAGATAAAAGTAGTCAATGGCAACCCTTACCCCAAGAAGGAATTAAACGCATTGCTTTTGGTTCATGTGCTAAACAATGGCAATATCAACCTATTTGGCAAGCTGTAATTGATGTTCAACCTGATTTATTTCTCTTTCTTGGTGATGCTATTTATGCCGATACTGATGGTAAAACAGCATGGGATGTTAGTGAAAAACAACTACGAGGAGAATGGAATCGTTTAGCTGATAAACCAGAATTTCAAGCAGTAAAAGCTAAAATTCCCTTTATGGCAGTTTGGGATAACCATGACTACGGTACTCACAACGGAGGAGCCGAATTTCCCCTTAAAGAACAATCTAAGACAGCTTTTCTCGATTTTTTTGGTGAACCCATTAATTCAGAAAAACGCAAACGTGAAGGTATTTACGATGCTCAAATTTTTGGGAATGAAGGTCAGCGAGTTCAGATTATTCTATTAGATACTCGTTATTTTAAAGGAAATTTTGTCAAAGATACCAGAACGCCAGAAGAAAAAGCTAAATTAGGCATTGTCGGTAAATATTTAGCGAATGAAGATCCTAATGTAACTTTACTTGGTGAAGCACAATGGCAATGGTTAGAAGAACAATTAAAAAAACCTGCGGAAGTTCGCTTAATTGCTTCTAGCACTCAAATAGTAGCAGATCAAAAGGGTATGGATGAATGGGGAAATTATCCCCACGAACGCCTTAAACTATTTGACTTAATACAGCGTACTGGTGCAAAAGGAGTAATCTTACTGAGCGGGAATGTTCATTTTGCTGAGATTTCCGTCTGGAATGAAGGTAATTATCCCCTTTATGATTTTACCTCCAGTGGTATGACTCATATTGAGCCTAAATATGCTAATGTTGCGAATCCTTACCGTGTCAATCATCCTTATATTGATCTTAATTTTGGTTTAGTTGAGATAAATTGGCATAATTCATTAGGTACTTTAGTAACCTTAAAGGTTATTACTGCTAAGGGTGAAACTGCATTTGCACATCAAATATTCCTTGAAAAATTAACCTCTCTCAATTTATAGATTAAATATTTCATTATTATTTATTGTAAATAAATTAAGTTTTTTTACAATAAATAATATCAAATCTGCAATTAATGCTAGATTACTTGACCATTGAATTAATAATAATTAGTATTTCAAAAATGAGTGTAGAAAGTAAAATTTGGTCTGCTAGTGACAAAGCCAAACAATTCGTTAAAGATACTATCTGTCTAGACTTTTTTGCTTCACCCTTTGGTGCAGGTTGGACAGAAGATAGTGAACTTCATAGTTATATAGATCGTGCCATGAAAACAGGAATGACGGGTGCTAGTATGACGATCGCAGAAACGGATAACACTTGGGAAAAATTTCTTAATAGTCACCGCAAATGGAGAAACACATTTTTACAGCATTCCGATCGATATGTTTTTGTTCATAGTGTACGTGATATTGAGTATGCTCAGGAAACAGCTAAATATGCAGTTATTTTCAATTCCCAAACATCTACAATTGTCAGCGGTGACTTGAGCCGAATTGCTACTTTGCGTGAAATGGGATTGGCTAGTATGCAACTGATATATAATGGTCGTTTCAGAGCAGGTGTTGGCTGTATTGATGTTTTACATAATCCAGATACAGGTTTAACTGATTGGGGTAAAAAAATCATTGATGAAATGGTTAAGCAAGGCGTTATTCTCGATTTGAGTCATGCAAGTTGGCAAACCACAGAAGATGCGATTGCTTATATAAATGAAAAGCATCCAGGTGTACCTGTTGTTTACACTCATTCCATTCCTGCCGGTTTATACAAAAATGAACCCAATGCCACTGAAAAAGGCTGCTATCGTAATATTACTGACGAACAGGCGAAAAAAGCAGCAGCAACAGGTGGTTTTGTTAGTCCTACCTTTACAGAATGGATGATGGATGGTATTTGGCCTGATAATATTACCCCCCTGCAATGTGCTCAGATGATTGACTACTATGCTAAATTACTCGGTGAGGATCATGTTGGTATTGCATCGGATGATCTAATGAAACTCGATTTAGTAGTCAAATTTGCTAAGGCTGCACCAGATATTTACAACGATGATAATTATATGTTAGATGCCTTTGATAAAGGTGCTGAAGGTTGTGGTGAAATGGCAAAAATATTACCTGCGGTAACTGATGAACTTTGGAAAATGGGCTATTCTGACGAAGCGATTAAAAAGTTTTATGGTGGCAATCAAATGAGAGTTTTTAATCAGGTTTGGAAATAATTGACTTTGAGATACGATCGCATCCTTTAAAAGTCAACTTGATACAGAGATGGCACAATTTGACTAATTAAATAGCTGATTTTCAGCAATAACTAAAGAGAAGAAAATAAGCATGGCAAAAGAAATTTTATCAGAAAAAGCTTCTAAACGTCATGTTTATTTCTCTTCTAAAAATTGATAGATTAATACTTCAATAAATAACATGAACAATACTAAAATTTTCAAAATCTTAACCATAATTGTTATCAGCTTAATAACTTGTATTGGTTTTTCTTTGTTGACTCCATCCATAACTCATTCGTCATCATTAAAATCTGATTGTATTGATAATCAAAATTGTTTAATTATCACTCAAGCAGATATAGATAATATATGTACACCGAATGAAACTTGCGAAGAAACAATTACACCAGCTTCTCGACAAATAGAATTAATTAAACAATCTAGAGGCTTTTATGGAGGAATGTCAATATCAACTATTGCCACTATTTTGTTTATGACAATTGGTCCGCTGAAAATTGTACCTGCTTTTGTTAAATTGACATATCAATCAGAGCCTGATGTCATCAAGAAATTAGCTTTACAAGCTTTTGCTCTCTCAACTTCAGCTATTGTTATCATTGCCTTAGCTAGTCAAAATCTTTTAGATAAATATAATATGACGATTAGCGCATTAATTGCAGCAGCAGGACTTGTCTTACTGTTAATATCAATTAATATTGTTCTTTCTCAATATGGCAATAATGAAAAGAAACAGCCAACTCCACCACCAGAAAATCCTCTTACAGCTTTAATTTCTCCCCTGACTTTTCCCACAATTTTGACTCCTCATGGAATAGCTTTAGTAATGATTTTTATGTCTATTGCTAAACAATTAGATAATAACTCTAGCCAAATTTTAGGGATAATTATTGTCCTAATGATTCTCAATTTGATTTGTATGTTATATGCGAAGCAAATTCTCAATTTTCTTAAACCAACTGTACTTCAGGTTTTAGGATTAGTCTTAGGAATTATTCAATTAGCATTAGCAATTAATTATATTTTTGCAGCGATTGATTTACAGGTTTTAACTATTAATGCAATTCTCAATTCATAACTTGGTAAAAGTCAATTGATATCTCCAGAAAAGAGGAAGTAGAGGGTAAGCATTCAGCTATTTATTTTAGTTTTAGATAAAAGCTTTATTAATTGAGGTAAATTGAATCTTACTATAAAAGCCGACTTTAAAGGCTATATTTATTTAGAGCAAGTCCTTAAGGTTTCGATATTATTGCCCTTGATCTGACTATTAATAGCTGAATGCCTACTTCATAGCTCGATTCACCAATGCCAAATTTTATATTTCCTGTTGCCTGTTGCCTTTGCAAAAAATTAGATATATAGTTTAAATGCTGAACAGCTTATAATTATATATAATTATGGATATTAAGCAAGAACTAGATTTTTATCGCAGAGAATATTACAGGGTTTTAGATTTTCTCCCAGTTGGTATAGTTGTTTGTGCTAATATAAGATATGATAAGTCTCAAGACGAAGAGGTATATTTTGAATTACATTATGTAAATAAATTTTTTTCGGAATTAACAGGTTATATACTAGATGAAATTTCCGATAGTTGGTTTACAACCTTATATCCTGATGCAGAATATCGCTCCCAGCGAAAAGAAAGTGCTAAAAAATTTCAATCCGATCTTAATATTTCTCGTGAAGAAACAATCAAAATTTATTGTAAAAATGGGGATATTAAATGGTTTAAAGCTGTTTATGAAGGAGATAAGTCTAGAGATATAAAACACAACCTATTTTACTTTATTTTTTTTCCTATTGATGATTTTCAAAGACAAATTAATAATTTAGAAATCAAAAGTAGACTAGACTATTTAACAGAATTGCCAAATCGTCAAGGTTTATTAGAAATACTAGAAGAAAAATTAGTTAGCATCAAGCATACAAAAAAATCTTTTATTGTTGTCATGGCAGATATTGATAACTTTAAAAAAATCAACGATCAATATGCTCATAGCTGTGGAGATTTTGTTCTTCAGAAAATTGCTAAAAAATTAAAAAAAAATTTAAGAGAGTCAGACTTGATTTCTCGTTGGGGTGGTGAAGAATTTTTGATAGTTTTTCCCTCTAGTAATATAAGTACAGTTAAAACTATATTAGTAAGAATTCAAGAATATTTAAAAAATAATCCCATAAATTGGCAGGAGGTGATTTTATCTGTAACACTTACATTTGGAGTAGCAGAAAATCGGGAAAATACATCTTTTATGCAAATTTGTGAAGAGGCCGATAATGCTTTATATACAGGAAAACGTTCTGGGCGAAATTGTATAGTTGTTTATGAGTAAGCGTTCAGCTAAACTCATTGAAATCCTTTAACTTATTCCTCATCATTTTATCGCTCAAGTAGATAGAAATAATATAGATACACTGAATGAAACTCCCCAAATAATGATGTTGTTGATAAACAGAAAAAAAACAATTTTATCTTTACTTTTAATCTTGATTATTGGGCAACAAGGCTTGAAAAGTCAAGCTCAAGAATTAAACAAAAATATCAATATATCTAAGCCAGAAAAATTCACAAAACCTCAAGCGAAAAAATCAGGCTGGAGTAAATTTCAACCTGTGAAAAACTTTCCGAATAATCAAAATAATAACCTGATTGTACAAGAAAATTTGATTAATCAAATCGAGCCTAAATCTAAGTTGATTGGTGAAATTTGGCAACTGCAAGAAATTTACGATGATCAGAATGAATTAATAAATATAGATAATCAGACTAATTACACAATTCAATTTTTACCTAATGAAGTAATAAATATAAAAGCAGACTGTAATCAAGCCAAAGGAACCTATACACAAGCAGACAATTCCTTATCAATAATCGTTAATTTAACAACAATGGCTATTTGTCCTCCAGAATCTTATTCTGAAGAATTTTTACGACAAATTCAATTAGCTAAAAGCTTCTCGATCCAAGAGAATAAATTACATATTGATTTAGAAAATAGTCAAGGAAAACTTATCTTTATCACTTCTCAAGAAAACAGTCAATCTCCTGAAAATCAACAAAAGAATTTTGAATCTTTATCTAATTATCAAAATGCTTCAGGATTAGGGGGACCAAGTAGTGTTAATAATGAATTAAAAGAAGATACACAACAACAAAAAAAAGAGTCTCTTTTGCCTGGAATTGATGCAGTTTTTCAACCGTGGTTTGAATTTAAAGAAAACCTTGCTGAAGATATTGGCTTAACATTTGGGATTGATTATAACTTTTTATATCAAAAATTAAGCGACAGTCCAGGATTCGATGAAGCATCAGGGGGAATATTTCGCTTTTTTGGTAATTGGACATTATTAGGGCGTAATACTAATGCACCAGGTTCTTTTGTTTTTAAAGTAGAAAATCGTCATCGTTTTGGTAAAATTGCTCCTCAAAATTTGGGATTTCAAACTGGTTATCTAGGACTAACAGGGACTCAATTTAGTGATTTTGGGTGGGGAGTCACTAACTTATATTGGCAACAAAAATTTAATGATGGTAAGATTTCTTTTGTGATTGGTACAGTAGATCCCACTGATTATGTTGATATTTATGGATTAACTAATCCTCTTACTCATTTTCAAAATTTAGCTTTTTTAACAGATCCAAGTATTGCTGTTCCCAATCAAGGATTAGGAATGGCAGTAGGGGCAATGCTTTCTGATAATTTCTATTTAATTACTGGATTTAGCGATGCTAATGGCGATCCCACAAAAGCAGGATTTGACACATTTTTTGATGATGCTGAATATTTTAAGCACATTGAATTAGGTTGGACATCCTCTTTTGAACGTCGATATTTTGATAATATTCACATAACTGCTTGGCACGTTGATGAACGGGAAAAAGCACAAGTTCCTGACAGTTGGGGAATCGCGTTTTCAGCAAGTTGGTTTATTAATGATCGATGGATGCCTTTTTTACGCATGGGTTATTCCGATGGAGAAGCTGCTTTAAATGAAAGGAATATTAGTATTGGTTTCGGTCGTTATTTTAATCGAAATGGTAATCTTTTAGGGTTGGGATTAAGTTTGGGAAAACCTGTTACTGAGGGATTAGACGATCAAGTAACTACTGAAGTTTTTTATCGAATACAGATGACTCAAAATTGGGCAATTACTCCTGATATTCAAGTCATTTTTGATCCTGCACTCAATCTAGAAGAAGACGTTATTGCTGTTTTTGGAATTCGTTCTCGATTAAATTTTTAATTATTGTATTTGTATTTTTATTTTTTCAACTACCACCACAGGAATTAAACTCTTTTCCAAAACAGCTTGAGAAACGGAACCAACTAACACATTCTCCCATAAACGATGCCCTCTTTTTCCTATAACTATTTCCGCTACTCCATACTCTCGTGCAACAGAAACTATTTCCTCCGATACCACACCTCCAACAGTTAAAAACCGATACCGAATATCTGCCAAAAGTTGCTTTGTTTGTTGTCGCAGTTGCTCTATACTTTCTCCATCCTCAGACTGCATAACGTGGAAAACCACAACTTCCCCATCACAACGTCTCGCCAACTCTGCAACTTTTAACAAGACATCCACAGCAAGGGGTGAAGTATCAACGGCAGCTAACAAAACAATACGACGAGCGATCGCTACTTTTGTCGGATCGACTTCTCCTTTTTGTAAAAGTTTCGGCGCAAAGGTAGGTATTGCCCAAGCTCCCAAAGGTGCTGTGACTAATATGGATAGGGCAGCTATCGCTAAAATTGTTTCTCCTCCTTCAATACCTGCTGCTAGAGGAATAGCTCCAATAGCTGCTTGCACGGTTGCCTTAGCGGAATTTCCGGGCAGCAAAAATAGACGCTCTTGCCAATTCCAGTTACTGCCCAAAGTCGAGAGATACCAACCAAGCATTCGTCCGACTAAAGTACCAACGGCTAAAATTAACAACCCTACCAACAAGACATTTTCCAATACTTGCAAGGGGATACTAGCACCGAGCAACACAAACAAAATTATTTGCGCCACCACCCACAAAGTATCAAAACCATTTCGTAACCGTCGCGCCAAGGGAGGATCAAATTCGATTACAAAAAACCCTGTTGCCATGACTGCCAAATAACCGGAAAATATGGGAAATTTTTCTGCTAATACGACTAACAATAGAGCAAAACTTGCTGCAACCAAAGTATCCTGGGTAGCATTTTGAGTCCAATTTTGTTTTACTAACAGCAATACTAAAATTCGTGCTGTCATCAACCCGGCGATCGCTCCGAGAATAATTTGTAAAATTACTTGAAACGGTAATATTTGTAATGCGCTGAGAGTGATGCCACCAGGTAAAATTATGCCAGTAGTTGTTCCCTGGGATAAAAATGCCAGCAGTAAACTAAAAACCAACAACAGCAAAACATCTGACAAAGCACTACCAGTCAAAATTGCATCAGGAATACCTTTAGTTACGCCCCAACCCAAACTTTTGAGGCGCAACATTCCGGGAACAATAACTGCCGGAGACTCGGCACCGATAATACAACCCAATAACAACCCAGTAGCAAAGTCAAACTGAAGTAACCACATAGCTGCTAGGGCAATAATAATAGCTTCACAAGTTGCCGGGAGAAAACCTAAGCGCACTGCAACACTACCTTGTTGTGCTAACTTTTCTCGGTCTAAACCCAACCCTGCTTTCATCAAAATTACCATCACAGCGATCGTGCGCAGGGAGTCAGCAGCTTGCAAAATACTAATGTCGATGGTATTGCTAATTTGGGGACCTAATAATATTCCCACTAATACCATTCCCACCAGTGGCGGTGCTTTTAACCTAAAGGCAATTTCGCCGACAAAAAAGCCAATTAATAATATCCAAATAATACTTTCTAACATTATTGCAAGGAAGAAGAAAGAAGAAAAATATATAATATCATGTTCGGATAATCACTTATAATAAAGTATATGGTTTGTAGTAGGGCTGAAGCCCTACTACGAACTTTAATTATAATAACTATTTAACCGAAGATAATATAAATCTATTTATTAGGGAAATAATTTCGGCACTTCAATTATTAAGTAATTAAAAAGGTGATTCAGCCCTTTTTAATAATTGTTAGCCAGAAGCGTATTAATTGTTATTATGTTTACTTCTCTGTACAGACATTACATACAACATCCCTACCTACTCTCCTACTCCCCAACTCAAGATAAGAGTAGTAGCGTGTCTAGCTTTAAAATGTGGGTAAATTTGAGTTAATGAAAACCTCTCCCCCTACCCCTCTCCTGGGTGAAATGCTCCCCCTTCCCTCTCCCCCCCTTTCAAAGGGGGGTAAGGGGGGATAGGAAGGGGGTTGGGGGGTTAGGTTTTACCATAGTTTTAGTCTAGACGAGCTAGTAGAAAAGTTTTTGAGAAATGGTATAGCGACTGGGACTTAAACAAAATAAAACTACAAAACAGTCTCAAATATATATAGGTAGAGGGTTTTACCTTAATAAGGTCTAAATCCTTAACTTTCAAAGGTTCTAGGCATTTTTAGGGTATCGACGTAATTCCTTTGTCTAGACTGACTTTTAGCCATTTTTACGACTATAAAATGTCTAAGTAGCACTAGGCAAACAAACATCAGGAGGACACAAACCAGGAAACTCCAAGGTAGTTACTTCAAGTGTATCTAGCTCAATTCTACGAATCAAATGATTATTCGTATCTGCAATAAATAAATGTTGCGCGATCGCACTTAATCCTGATGGTTCAGAAAAGCGAGAATGAATACCTTGTCCATCTTGATGACCAGCAGTACCATCTCCTAACATGGTACGACATAAACCCGCATGATATTCCACCCGCTTAATTTTGTGATTATAGGTATCAGCAACCCAAACATAATTCTGAGTATACTCTACTCCCAAACAATGCTGGAGCAAAACCTCTGGACCTCGACCATCCTTGTCTCCAAAGCCAAATAATCCCTCACTCCCACAAACAGTACGCACTTTAGGATGCTCATTAATACCCACAGCACGAACTGAACTAACCTCACTATCAGCAATAAATAACTCATTGCCATCTGTACTAATACCACTAGGTTGAGCAAAAGCTGATTCTGTTAAAGACCCATTTACACAAGATTCCCCACCATTACCTGCATAAATACTAATAATACCAGTATCAAGTTCCAATAACCATACTTGGTGTGAACCTGCCATAGCAATAAAAAGGCGATCGCCTACTTTATCCACATCCCAAGGAGAATTAAGCTTAGTTTCTTTAGCAACACCAGTCTCAGCTAAAATTTGACGACTTTGTTCTCCAGTACCTGCAATAGTTTCCACCTGCTGAGTTTGAAAATCTATTTTGCGCAAAGCATGATTTTCTGTATCAGCAACATATAAAACTTGATTTTTGGCATCAAAAGTCATACCTTGGGGAGCCGAAAATTGAGCTTCATCAAATGAACCATCAATTAATCCTGCTTTTCCAGTACCAATAACGTGCAAGACCTCACCCTCCAGTGTACTAACTACAATGCGATGGTGTCCGGAATCAGCAACAAATAATTGATTGGTAAGACTATCAGCAAGAACTTTACCAGGAAATGCCAAAGGTGTAGTTAAAGGTTGCTTTTCCTTCTCTAGAATTAAACTAACTTCCCTAAAATTAATAGTGCTTTTATTTTGATGTTCTTCTATCAACTTACCAATAATTTCATCCAAAGCATCACGTTTACCTTCACCAGAAAAAGACCCCACCACATATCCTTCTGGATCAATAATCTTGAAAGTAGGCCATGCACGAACAGCATATTGTTGCCAAACTCTAGATCCACTGTCTACTAAAACAGGGTGTTCAACGTCATAGCGAAGTATGGCCTGGCGGATATTTTCCACTTCTTTTTCATTCTCGAATTTAGCTGAGTGAACACCAATAACGGTCAAGCTATCTGGGTATTTTTGCTCAAGAAATTTTAGTTCTGGCAAAACGTGGAGGCAGTTAATACAACAGTAAGTCCAGAAATCTAGGATAACCACTCGTCCTTTCAGAGATTGAAGGGATATGGGTTGGCCTGTATTGAGCCAAGGGTAATTTTGAGGCAGTTCAGGAGCTCTAACGCGAGACATAGGTATTGGATTAATCTAAAAGTTAATATTTTTCTAAATTTAGCGAAGTCTGAGAAAATGAGCAAAGCGGGTCAGATTTTGTCCATAGCTTATAGCAAAAGGCAGAAGGCATCCCCCCTACTCCCCTTTGAAAGCTATCCCTTATAAGGAACTCCTGAAACCCTGTGGATGGGGGAGTGGGGAGATAGGGAGATGGGGAGATGGGGAGAGAAAAGCCTCTAATTAAATAGGTTTACTCTCCGGAAATGTCCATTACATAACTTCTCTTTTTTGTCAAGTTTTATGTTAAGAAAGATGTTTATAAAGCATAGCTTTGAAAGGGGGGAGGCAGAAGGAAAAATCTTGCTTTGTCTGGGTTTTAGGCTTTTGATGCGTCCGCGCCCTTTGCTTCGACTGCTATATCATTGTCTTTAGTCCCATACAATTGAAGAAGGAGTCATGCTTTTCATTAACATAGAATACAGAGATTTTGGCTTAAAGGCATAAGACAGAAGGCATAAGTTTTGTAGTCTACCTTTGTGAAAACCGCTATAATTAGGGTTTGCTTATGGAAAGTCTTTTGGTAGGGGTAGGAGACAGGAGACTGGAGACACGAGACAGGAGAAATGGAGATTATAGAGGAGGTAGTCGTAAAAATTGTCCCTTGATTTTTCTGCCATAATCATCCCAAAATACTAGCATGCATGAGCTTTTTGGACCGAAACAGGCGCACTTTTTTCGACCAAAAAAGGCTCAAAGCAATATCTGTCAGTGCTTTGATATTTAATCAGCAAGCCCTAATTAGTGGGTGATTGCTAACCCTCTTATGAATTTTGACTTTACGTCGTTCTACTGACTGCTCCCCTGGCTGAATTATTGCTTGATAAAAAAACCAGTTCTTAAGAACAGAACTGGTTTTTTTATCAAAATATTTTTTGACTTAATACAGAAATTTATTCAGTTATATTTTCCACCACATCAGAAGTATTTTCCGGTTCAATTTCTGTATTAACCTCTGGTGCGGAATCATCAAGATTTTCCACCACATCAGAAGTATTTTCCGGTTCAATTTCTGTATTAACCTCTGGT
>NZ_JBNHEP010000137.1:19034-19619 GCF_050015995.1 Dapis brunnea BLCC-M229
GCAGAATCATCACTTTTAGGTAGTATAGATTCCACAACATTTTCAGTTTGCTCCTCGGTAATTTCTTCTAACTCTACAGTAGTTTCTTCTCGATCGTCTTCATTTGCTGACATCAAGGAATCTTCCACTGAGTTAGTAACTTCTTCTGGATTTGAAGTCAGGTTAGAATTTTCTTGAGGAACTATTTCTTCTGGTGACTGTGGTATTGGTAATTCCTCTACTATTTCTGGTAAATTAGAAGGCTCATTTTCCTGAAGTGAGTCTTCAATTTCAGATTCTTTTGGAAGATTTAAAGTGTCTTCAATAGTTGTTTTTTCTTGTTCCGTAGTAACTTGATTTATACCTTGAAATCTACCTTGAATCCAATTCATTAATTTGCCAATTTTTTCTTTGAGTCTTTGTTGTGCTTCTGATTCAGTGGGTTCTACTTTTGAGGTTGCTTCTGTTTCAGGTTCAACAAAAGTTTCCTCTTCTTCTAATTCCTCAGTTATCGGTTCAGTTACAGGAACTGGTTCTACTTCTGTTTCTGTTTCTGTTTCAGGTTCAACAAAAGTTTCCTCTTCTTCTAATTCCTCAGTTATCGGT
>NZ_JBNHEP010000137.1:19719-34421 GCF_050015995.1 Dapis brunnea BLCC-M229
CTGGTTCTACTTCTGTTTCTGTTTCTGTTTCAGGTTCAACAAAAGTTTCCTCTTCCTCTAATTCCTCAGTTATCGGTTCAGTCACAGGAACTAGTTCTACTTCTGGTTCTGGAGTTACTTCGGGTTGCAATTCCTCGTAGATGTATTCCGGGTCAACTATACTCAATGCTTCCTTGAGTGAAATTTCTCCTCGAATTATTTGACTGAGAGCATCTTCCCCACCTGGTTTGTAGGTAATCAGGTGAACACTATTGTTATAGACATTATTAATTGGATTACCCAATTCATCAATATATTCTAACTTTACCCAATTTTTGCCTGGATGAAATCCTTGTAAATATATTGATTGCCATCGATCGGTTATAAAACTGGTTCCATTGACAGTAACACGAATACGCCAATCATCTACGTCATCTTCAGGATTTGCTTGCGCTACCGAGTGCAATGGTGCATTTGTGAGGTAGTAGTCAAGTATAATGGGTTCCTCACCATAGCTACCTACCGGACTATTATAAGTTAACAATGGTAAGTTGGGAGCAGGATTATTATTTGCGGTTTTGGTGAGGATGTGAAATGTAGTTTGAGCGTAAGCACCTTCGTTCTTAAAACTTTCATCCCACGGACGACACGCAACAATTCTCAGGGTATGAGTACCTGGTTCTAAGTCAGATAAAACAAGGGATTCATTGAGGTCATAGATTTTTTGATAATGTTGATTATCTAAGATTACTTCTAAATAAGGTCCTAGGTCTAGGTCAGACTTAAATATAGGTAACTCTTGCACCTGAAGTTGCAGAGTAATATCATTGTCTTCAAATATTTGATCTGGTTGTGGGTTTTGTATTGTGATTTGAGGTTGGTATATGTCTATTGCTTGACGTAATTGTTGAATTATTTCTGGCGGGGAAACTTCAGATATTTTAGTATTCGAGATGGTTTCAGATTTTTGATGACGAATTTGAGGTAATTCTGGGAGGCGATCGCTACAACTGACTAAACCAGATATTAAAACTACTGTAATTAGGAATGTGATGATTTTTCTGAGATATATTGCTTGCAAATTTATGCCAAACACTGACGATACTCCTATAAATTTAGAGTTAACATTGAAGTTTTTTCTATTAGACCTCTCCGGAAATTAAGATATAACAACCTTTTTATAGTAGTTTCAGGTAGATTATCGGAGATATCTATTGTTAACGATAATTTTCTCAGTAAACTACCCGACGCTCTACCGAACATACAGCGCGGGCTTTTGGTAGTCCTCCATCTATTGCACAAGACAACAGACGGGAGCCTCTAGGCTGGTTTACAGAGCAACCCCTCTTAAGGCTGACCCTTGGGGTAGAGCGTGAGCCTCACAAGCAAAGGTGAATTACCTAACGCCAAGACTATTAATATGCCGTAGGTTTTTAACTTCACTCGGAGGTGTAGTCTCACAAACCAAAGTTTATCAGTATTTATTGAGGACAAACTAATTTTTTTTGTTCTATCGTTGATAGTTATCTATATATATATATAACGTTTATAAATTTAAGATTAGGCATTTCAACCGAAACTCAAGGGTTTCAGCTAGAAGGAATAAGGGATTATATACATTTTATCTATAATTGAGATTGAGTGGGGAACTCCTGTAAATGAGTCCCAACTGTAGATAATTAATTCACTTGATGGACAGAAGGTCGTAAGAGCTTAGTAAAATGTGTAAATGTCCATATTGACCATGGTCAAATTTGAAGATTAGTTAACTTTGAGTTTTGTAAAATTTTCGGTTATATGCCTTGACTTTTTTTCTCTACTGTGAGGAAGAAATCATACTTTATTAATGCTTCATCAAGAAATTTTAATAATTGTAAACATACAACTTAAACTTATGAAGCAAGTTTATAATCTCCTAAAGAAGTTCGCACTTACATTGAATTGGTAAAACTAAATCTATGTATTTGTGAGATTTGCGCCAAAATATTATATAGTTTTGGCATAAACAAAGAGTGTGATGTTGCACTCCAGCAATAAAGCAGTTGAAACCTGCAAACTTGCAAAAGATGTTGATAATTCTTTACAACTTTTATCAGTGTCTACAACATAAATAATTTAGTTAATTGTCTTTGGGAGAGGAGAGTCTTCATGACCATAAGTCCTCCTGAGCGCGAGGCAAAAGCAAAGGTAACCGTTGATAAGGACCCAGTACCTACCTCATTTGAAAAGTGGGGCAAGCCTGGTCACTTTGAGCGGTCTTTAGCAAAAGGACCAAAAACCACTACCTGGATTTGGAACCTCCATGCTGACGCTCACGACTTTGATAGTCATACTTCTGATTTAGAAGATGTATCGCGCAAAATCTTCAGCGCGCACTTTGGCCACCTGGCTGTAATCTTTATCTGGTTGAGTGGCGCATATTTTCACGGCGCTAAATTTTCCAACTATGAGGCTTGGTTAACAGACCCTACAGGAATTAAACCAAGTGCTCAAGTTGTATGGCCAATTGTTGGCCAAGGAATTTTAAATGGTGATGTTGGTGGTGGTTTCCACGGAATCCAAATTACCTCTGGATTATTCCAATTATGGCGTGCTTCTGGGATAACCAATGAGTTCCAACTATACTGCACAGCGATCGGTGGCTTAGTAATGGCTGCCTTGATGTTGTTTGCTGGTTGGTTCCATTACCACAAGAGTGCTCCTAAGTTGGAATGGTTCCAGAATGTGGAATCAATGATGAACCACCACTTAGCAGGCTTACTAGGTTTAGGTTGCTTGGGTTGGGCTGGTCACCAAATTCACGTTTCTCTACCTATTAACAAGTTGTTAGATTCTGGGGTAGCACCAGCGGATATTCCTCTGCCCCATGAATTTATCCTAAATAAAAGCTTGATGGCAGAGTTATACCCTAGCTTTGCTAAAGGTTTAACCCCATTCTTTACATTGAATTGGGGAGAGTACGCTGACTTCTTAACCTTTAAAGGTGGTTTAAACCCTGTAACAGGTGGCTTATGGTTATCTGATACAGCTCACCATCACTTGGCACTAGCGGTGTTATTCATCGTTGCTGGCCATATGTACCGGACAAACTGGGGCATTGGTCATAGCATGAAAGAAATCTTAGAGGCTCACAAAGACCCACTTCTAATTGGTGGTGAAGGTCATAAAGGTCTCTATGAAGCTCTGACAACCTCCTGGCACGCTCAGTTAGCAATTAACTTAGCGATGATGGGTTCCCTGAGCATCATTGTGGCGCATCATATGTATGCAATGCCACCATATCCCTATATTGCTACTGACTACCCAACTCAGTTATCTCTGTTCACACACCATATGTGGATTGGCGGATTCCTGATTGTGGGAGCTGGAGCACATGGTGCTATTTTTATGGTGCGGGATTATGATCCAGCAAAAAATGTTAATAACGTGTTGGATCGAGTCATTCGTCACCGGGATGCAATTATCTCCCACTTGAACTGGGTATGTATATTCTTGGGCTTCCATAGCTTCGGTTTATACGTCCACAACGATACAATGAGAGCTTTGGGTCGTCCCCAAGATATGTTCTCTGATACTGGTATTCAATTGCAGCCAATCTTTGCTCAGTGGGTACAAAATATCCACATGATGGCTCCTGGCAATACTGCTCCTAATGCTTTAGCATCTGTTAGCCCAATTTTTGGTGGTGATGTATTAGCAGTAGGTGGCAAAGTAGCAATGATGCCAATGACATTGGGTACGGCGGACTTTATGGTTCACCATATCCATGCCTTTACCATCCACGTTACAGCTCTAATTCTTCTCAAAGGTGTACTGTATGCTCGTAGCTCTCGTCTAATTCCAGATAAGAGTGAATTAGGCTTCCGGTTCCCTTGTGACGGTCCTGGTCGTGGTGGTACTTGTCAAGTTTCCGGTTGGGACCATGTGTTCTTAGGTCTGTTCTGGATGTATAATTCTCTGTCAATTGTGATTTTCCACTTTAGCTGGAAGATGCAGTCAGACGTTTGGGGAACAGTAGCCGCAGACGGTTCAGTATCTCACATTACCTACGGTAACTTTGCACAAAGTGCAATAACCATTAATGGTTGGTTGCGTGATTTCCTTTGGGCACAAGCTTCAAATGTAATTACATCCTACGGTTCAGCTCTGTCTGCCTATGGTTTATTGTTCTTAGGCGCACACTTTGTTTGGGCATTTAGCTTAATGTTCTTGTTCAGTGGTCGTGGCTACTGGCAAGAGTTGATCGAGTCTATTGTTTGGGCTCATAATAAGTTAAACTTTGCTCCAGCAATTCAGCCTCGTGCTTTAAGCATCATCCAAGGTCGGGCAGTGGGGGTAGCTCACTATCTCCTAGGTGGAATTGCTACAACCTGGGCGTTCTTCCTGTGTAGAATAATTTCAGTAGGATAAGAATCCAATAACGTTTTAACATTCTTCCTTGGGGGTTGACTCATCCTCAATCCCCTATTTCAATCTAAATTCTCACTAAATTCTCAAAGACTCGCGAGACTTAGATCAAAGATTTATGGCCACAAAATTCCCAAAATTCAGCCAAGATTTGGCACAAGATCCAACCACCCGGCGGATCTGGTACGGGATTGCTACAGCTCATGACTTTGAGACTCACGATGGCATGACGGAGGAAAATCTTTACCAAAAGATTTTTGCTTCTCACTTCGGCCATCTGGCAATCATTTTTCTATGGACTTCTGGTAATCTGTTCCACGTCGCCTGGCAAGGAAACTTTGAACAGTGGATTAAAGATCCTCTGAATGTACGTCCCATCGCCCACGCGATTTGGGACCCTCAATTCGGTCAACCTGCAGTGGATGCTTTCACTCAAGCAGGAGCCTCTAATCCAGTAAATATTGCATACTCTGGTGTTTACCACTGGTGGTACACCATCGGCATGAGAACAAATGGAGACCTATATCAGGGTTCTATATTCCTTCTGATTATGGCATCCTTCATGCTGTTTGCTGGTTGGTTACACCTCCAGCCCAAGTTCCGTCCTAGTCTTGCTTGGTTCAAAAATGCTGAATCCCGCTTAAATCACCATTTAGCAGGTCTGTTCGGTGTTAGTTCCTTGGCTTGGACTGGTCACTTGGTTCACGTTGCAATTCCTGAATCTCGCGGACAGCACGTTGGTTGGGATAACTTCCTGACAACTATGCCTCATCCAGCAGGTTTGGCTCCCTTCTTTACAGGAAATTGGGGCGCTTATGCTCAAAATCCTGACACTGTTAACCATGTGTTTGGTACTTCTGAAGGTGCGGGAACTGCAATCTTGACTTTCTTGGGTGGTTTCCATCCTCAAACTGAATCCCTGTGGTTGACTGATATGGCTCATCACCACTTGGCGATCGCGGTTCTCTTTATAGTTGCTGGTCATATGTACCGGACTAACTTTGGTATTGGTCATAGCATCAAAGAAATGCTGGACTCCAAAGCTGGTTTAGTTGGTGGCAAAAGCGAAGGTCAGTTTAACCTCCCTCACCAAGGGTTGTATGAGACTCTCAACAACTCTCTACACTTCCAGTTAGCTTTAGCTCTAGCTTCCTTGGGTGTAATTACTTCCTTGGTAGCACAGCATATGTATGCTCTGCCTCCTTATGCTTTCATGGCAAGGGATTACACTACAATGGCTGCGCTCTACACCCACCACCAGTATATTGCTGGTTTCATCATGGTAGGTGCGTTTGCTCACGGTGCTATTTTCCTAGTACGGGATTATGATTCTGAGCAAAACAAAGGCAACGTATTGGATCGTGTATTAAACCACAAAGAGGCTATCATCTCTCACTTGAGTTGGGTTTCTTTATTCTTGGGCTTCCATACTCTAGGTCTTTACGTCCACAATGATGTAGTGGTAGCTTTCGGTACTCCTGAAAAGCAAATCTTGATTGAGCCAGTATTTGCTCAGTTCGTTCAAGCTGCTTCCGGGAAGGCTTTATACGGCATGGATGTGCTGTTGTCAAACCCTGATAGTATTGCTACTACAGCTTGGCCAAACTATGGTAATGTCTGGTTACCAGGCTGGTTAGAAGCTCTTAACAGTGGTACTAACTCTCTGTTCTTGACCATTGGGCCTGGAGATTTCTTGGTTCACCATGCGATCGCTCTAGGTTTGCATACAACTACTTTGATTTTGGTTAAAGGTGCGTTGGATGCTCGTGGTTCTAAGTTAATGCCAGACAAGAAAGACTTCGGTTACGCATTCCCTTGCGATGGCCCTGGTCGTGGCGGTACTTGCGATATCTCTGCTTGGGACTCCTTCTACCTAGCTATGTTCTGGATGTTAAACACCATTGGTTGGCTAACATTCTACTGGCACTGGAAACACCTAGCTGTATGGCAAGGTAACATCGCTCAGTTTAATCAATCTTCTACTCATTTAATGGGTTGGTTCCGTGATTATCTGTGGTTGAACTCTTCCCAGTTAATTAACGGTTATAACCCTTATGGAACTAATAACTTGTCTGTTTGGGCTTGGATGTTCTTATTCGGACACCTAGTTTGGGCGACTGGTTTCATGTTCCTCATCTCTTGGCGTGGTTACTGGCAAGAGTTGATTGAGACTATTGTTTGGGCACATGAGCGTACTCCTCTAGCTAACTTAGTTCGTTGGAAGGATAAGCCTGTTGCTCTTTCTATTGTTCAAGCTCGTGTTGTTGGTTTAGCTCACTTTACGGTGGGTTATGTTCTGACTTACGCGGCGTTCTTAATAGCCTCGACTGCTGGTAAGTTTGGTTAATTTTTAGAGATTAGCTGAACTCGGGTTGAGTAGGTTAGATTAAATTAAACCTCCTGCTTTTAGTAGGGGGTTTTTTTGTATGTTTTTATATCAAATCTGGATAATTATATCATGTCCGGTTAAATAGTTATAATTAAAGTTTGTAGTAGGGCTTTAGCCCTACTACAAACAAAAACTTTTTGATCGCGTCAGCGGAACGGAGTTCTATCGCTGATTATCCGGATATGATATTAGTTGTATAGTGCTGCGCGCTCAGGTATTTACAACTAATAGCTCTAGGTGGAGTTTAGAAAAGGTGTACAAAAAATAATGTGTAAATACGCCAGAGGATACTCCTATATTGGTGAAATATAGAAACTTGAAGATATCAAAATATTGTTTTCAATTAGTTAATTACTGGAGAGAAAGGTGGATTTTCCCAAGAATTGAAAAATTAGAGAAAAAATTGACAGAAGAGGTTAATAATAGTTTTTCTTATAAGTAGAAGTTCACCCTGAAAGTTATGAAGCGATAATATCTGGCAAGTTGTTAATCTATAGAACTCCTACAGTTTTGTCAATGTTACAGCAATAGTATTTTTTCGATCTACATGAGAAACTTTTGCTGGCTAAAAGTTAGACAAAAATCTACAAAATATCTAGTCTGTCACAGCCTTAATTTTGTAGTTAAATTAGTTGTAAATTGAGTTGTACTGATTGAGGCTCTCATTAGTATCGCCATCAATAAATGATGGTTGACTATTTATTGAACTCAGAATGTTCTCGATCCCAAAAAATAGCATTGAGACAACCGTTACTACAACTAGAGGACAAACAATGCAGGAGCATGATTCACAAGCACAGTTCATTTGAATTAAATGAGTCATTTTTAAGATTATTACGATAGAGTATTAATATTTTAGCATCTGAAATATTGCTTTCGGTAAAATTTTTTAATTTCTTCACTATTTAAACAATTATGATAATTTGGAGGTTTAAATTTGCTCAACAAAAATGACTATACTTTAGAAAAACTACGATCTAATATTCCTTCTTAAGATGATAATTTGTTGAATTTGCTGTTGTACTTTTTCTCTACTCAAAGCTAGATTAAAACAATGCTTGAAGTTATAAACTTAGTCAAAGACTTTAGCAGTATTCGTGCGGTCAATAATGTGAGTTTCAATTTATCTGCTCAAACTATTACTGCTGTTATCGGACCTAATGGTGCAGGTAAAACTACTTTGTATCATCTCATAAGTGGGGAATTGCAACCAACTTCCGGTAGCGTCAAACTCAATGGCAGAGAATTAGTTGGTTTGCCTCCCCACAAAATTGTTAAAGCAGGTATTGGGCGTAGTTTTCAGATAACCAGTGTATTTCCGTAATGATATTCCCCTGGGAGTTGACTTTCAAAATCAAATAGATGACGGCATCATAAAAGCTGATAATTTTCTGTTTATTATTGCCCCTCATTCTGTTAATTCTGCCTACTTTCTCAAAGAAATAGATCGCGCCATTAAATACAACAAACGAATTATTCCACTATTGCACGTCGAACAAATTACTTATGAAATTTGGCAACAACGAAATCCTCAAAAAATTCTGGAAGAATGGGAAGCTTATCAACAAAAAGGGTTACATTCCAGCTTCTCCAACATGAACCCTGAAATTGGCCGAATTAACTGGGTATACTTTCGGGAAAATATTGATGATTTTGACAAAAGTTTTACAGGTTTAATCGAATTATTTAATCGTCAT
Source organism: Dapis brunnea BLCC-M229 (assembly GCF_050015995.1). Classification (NCBI taxonomy): domain Bacteria; kingdom Bacillati; phylum Cyanobacteriota; class Cyanophyceae; order Oscillatoriales; family Microcoleaceae; genus Dapis; species Dapis brunnea. Next base: position 28,192 of record NZ_JBNHEP010000137.1, read on the forward strand.
AAAAATTACGTTCAACAACATACTAATATCTTAGTTAAAGGCTTAGAATGGGAGAAAAATCAAAAACAAACTCGTTATTTGTTGATTGGAAAAGAACGCCAACAAGCAGAACAATGGTTAAAAATTAAGTTTACAGACGAACAACCGCCTTGCATTCCTATAGACTTGCTGTTGCGAGGCAACGAATATACAAAAGCTTACGAATGGTTGCAGTTGGCAAAAACCAAGTCTAAACAACCTGGAGTGACTCAGGAAATCAAAGAATTTATTCAGTCAAGTCAAGTAGTGGTAGAAAAGGAACAAAAACAAAAACAACACCAACGTCAACAAATATTGGCCGGAATGGCTGCATTTTCTGTGATAATTTCCCTACTTGCTGTGTGGTCGGAAATGCAACGACGGCAAGCAGTCCGCAGCGAACGCAAAGCTGAGATGAGAGAGTTAAAAACTCGGATAGTCTCAGGAGAGAGAACTTTAGACCTCCAGTTAGCAGCGCTGAAACTAGAGCAACAAGGAACTAAAACAACAGCAAAAATACAAACTACCGATATTCTCCAACAAACCGTTAACTGGCAGGGACATAAAGAAATCAATAGCTTAGAAGCCCATGAAAATTGGGTCAGCAGTGTAGCATTTAGCCCCAAAGGAGATTTACTCGCTTCTGCGAGTGCAGACAAGACAGTGAAACTGTGGAAACCAGATGGCACCTTGCTTCGCACTCTCACCGGCCATGAAATTGATGTCAACAGTGTAGCATTTAGCCCCAAAGGAGATTTGCTCGCTTCTGCAAGTTATGACAAGACAGTGAAACTATGGAAACCAGATGGCACATTGGTTCGCACTCTCAACCCCAATGTCACGGAAGAGGAGCGGCGTCTCTGTGGAGTAGAAACTTCGGCAACGGCTTTGTTTTTGCAAGGTGAGAAGTTAGCAGCACAGGGAAAAGTTGAAAGGAAGCTCAAAAATTACAGTTGGATATTGACCTGAATTCAGGCACAGAATAAATAGATAAAAATCCAGAGGCAGTGGCAAAAAATTTGGCGGCTTTTAGTAAAGTACAAAGGGGAAAACATTAGCAAAGCTGGGAAAAATAGATGAGGCAATTAATCTTTTCAACGAAGCCAAAAAATTAGATTCAGAGTTAGAAATTTCAGCTCGTGATTGGAATTACATTTGTTGGGATGGTAGCTTATATAATCGAGCCAAGGATGTAATGTTTGCCTGTAAAAAAGCTGTTAAAATCGCGCCAGAAGGAAGTATTATAGGTAGTCGTGGTTTAGCGTGGGCATTGACAGGAGATTTTTCGAGAGCTATTCAAGACTTTGAATTATTCATTAAATGGAGTGATGATGATGAGGAAAAAGCACAACAACAAGGTTGGGTTTATACTTTAAAAAAATGAGAAAATCCGTTTACAGAAGAGGTATTGAAGGAGTTGCGTTAATGGTATTAAGAGATTTTGATATTGTCCGCAGCCAGGGGGTAATTAAATAAGTTATATCATGTGCAGATAATTAGCGATAAAAAAGTTTTTGTTTGTAGTAGGGCTTTAGCCTGCCAGATAGATATTTTTAGGGCTAATACCAATTTGATAAGTGTTTGTTACAAATGGTAGAATTCATTAATGGATAATTGATAATTACCTCTGGTTAAAACCGCAACGGAATTGAATATAAGGAAATATCCTAGCACTTTTCTCTTGGTCGAATGTAAAAACGATAGAAATAACTATTTAAAATGAATTGGAGTAGCTATTTTTCAGCATATCTGATTGAGATACACCTTTTTGTACCATTCTTTTTTCAAAGTGGTTAGGACTTGCGCAGAAACTACATATATAGCGTTAAAAACTATAACGTTATAGTTTTTGAACTCTATATATAGTACCTTTGCGTAAGTCCTGGTGGTATAATACCATTTCTCAAAGACTTTTATACATTTTATTGAGCGGGGGAGTAGGGGAGTAGGGAAGTGGGGGAGAAGTAAACATAAGAATAATTAACATTAACTTGCTAATTATTAGCAAAAAAGTTATTCGGCTTGTGTTAATTACTTAATTACTGAAATGTTTCCCAAGTATAGCATTAATGCATGGGAATTGGTATAAAACCCTACTACGAGGTTTCATTATAACTATTCAAGTAGTGCTATAGCAATATGATTTGAGTTGTGAGATATTGGATATTTTTAGGGTATGGGGAATAGGGAACAGGGAACAGGGAACAGAGAAAAAGAAAAAATGAATATATATGAATATGATAACTGCTATATTCTATACTTTTAAGGAAAACCTCAATTCTCACATCTGATTCCTGATTGCTATATAACATTTAATTATGCCAGTCTACTTATCATCAAATGTCTAATCAAAATCCTCCACTTTTAACTATTACCAACCTCCACACTTATTATGGAGATAGTCACATCCTGCAAGGAATAAATATAGAGGTAAAAATACCCAGAAAGCGAAGAGCTGAAAGAGAAAGCTAAAAAAGGAGAAATAGACTTAAGATATTTAGATGAAAGTGGATTTTCGCCATCAGCCAGAGATTCCTTAAGGATGGCCATAAAAATCAGAAAGGATAACTCTGAATAGTTGTCAAAGTCAAAGAATTAATGTTCTGGGATTAATGGGATGTAAAAACGAATTAAATTACGCAATACATCAGGGAATAATAAATAGTGAAATTGTGATTAATTTTTTAGATAAAGAAGAGTGAACGTTTAACTAAACGTACTGTAGTAGTGATGAACCAAGCACTAATCCATACGAGGGATAAAATGATCGAAAAATTAGAAGAGTCAAAAGGGAAAAACTTCGAGATATTTTGGTTACCAACTTACTCACCCAAACGCAACTTAATTGAAATTATCGGGAAATTTATTAAGTATGAATGGATTGAAATTGATGAAACTCGAAAGCTGGAAAAGCTTAGGAAAGCTATCTCAAAAAAGTGTTTGATAATTTAGGTGCTTATGAGCATCGACTACATTTGGTTCTAATTCAATAGCTTTAGTAAAATAAACAATTGCCCCCCGTTCATCCCCTAAACTAGAACGAGCAATACCACGATTATTGAATAATTAATTATTCAACAATTCAGGTTTAAAACCTCCCCTTGGACATGGGATAAAATCAAAAATTTTCCTTAAGTGTCAATCCCCTTATACCATTTCTCAAAAAAAATGCTATACCCGATCGGGTAGGGGAGTGTGGGGAGAAATAAACATAAGAATAATAAACATTAACTGGGTTATTTTTAGGAAAAAAGTGATTGATATTGTGTTGATTACTTAATAACTGAAGTCCGACCTAAGTATAGCAATACTTTTGGGAATTGGTCTTATTTTAAGAAGGGGTAATTGTTAATTGTTAATTGTTAATTGCTGAACATACATATAAAACAAATTTGGTTGGAGTTCAATAAATTTATTAAAATCAGGAATTGCTGCTTGATAATCTCCAATAATACTTCTGATATTTCCCCGATTATAATAAGCTTCGGTTCGACTAGAGTCGAGATTAATCACATTAGAAAAATCAGCAATTCCGCCTTAATAATTTCCTAAATAAATTCGCAAAATAACTCGATTGTAATAAGATTAAATAAAATTTTTTCTTAGTTCAATAGCTTTACTAAAGCTTTACTAAAATCACTAAAAACTCCTGAAAAATCTCTTTGATTATATTTTTCAACACCCCAATTCAAATAAACAGAGGCATTTTTATTTTTCGAGTCATTATTAATAATATTATCCTCACTAACAGCAGCATAATTTCCTGTAGTGGTTTGGGCTAAAAGATGATGAGGTGTGGTTATCCCAATTAAAGATATTACATAAACGTTGCGCAGCAATATTACTCCTAAAAATTTCCATATTCTTAAACTTTTCAGCATTTTTCCATCCTCCACCAAAAATTATCTTCTCACAATGTTATTCTGATACAAAGAATTAATTATAAACTGCCAAATTATTAACTTTTAAATTAAAAATACTGTGGAAAATAAATCTCACTCCCAAACCAAACAGCAAAAACTACCTAACCAAAGATGGCTAATATATCCACAGCAACCAGAAACAACCCAACAACTAGCTACAAGTTTAGAAATATTACCCTTAATAGCCCAAACACTAATTAACCGTGATATTTCTACTATAGAAAAAGCACAAGCATTTTTAGACCCTGACTCAATAACATTACCTTCTCCAATACAAGAATTTCACGACTTAGATATTAGTCTAAATTTATTACAAACCACTATTTCCCAAAAGCAAAAAATTGCTATCTGTGGCGACTATGATGCAGATGGAATGACCAGCACGGCTTTATTATTGCGTAGTCTCAAACACCTGGGAGCAAAAGTTGACTATGCTATTCCTAGTCGGATGCAGGAAGGTTATGGTATTAACCAACGCATCGTCGAAGAATTTCACCACGAAGGAGTTAGTCTTATTCTGACTGTAGATAATGGTATTGCTGCTTATCAACCTATTGCCAGAGCGCGGGAACTCGGTTTAAACGTCATTATTACCGACCACCACGACATTCCACCTAACCTACCACCTGCTAATGCTATCCTCAACCCTAAATTAATCTCAGAAAATTCTCCCTATCGCAGTGTTGCAGGTGTAGGAGTTGCTTATATTTTGGCAGTGTCTCTAGCACAACGTTTGGGAAAACTCGAAGGTTTAATTAAACCTCTTTTAGAATTATTCACTCTTGGTACTATTGCTGACTTAGCACCCTTAACCGGGGTAAACCGTCGGTGGGTGAAACGAGGGTTACAACTTTTGCCCCGCTCCCAGTTAGCAGGAGTGCAAGCATTAATTCAAGTATCCGGTGTTAAAGCACAAGAACAGGGAAATACTAAACAAACTAATAATCAAAAATCTCTTAAACCTGATGATATTGGGTTTCGTCTTGGTCCCCGTATTAATGCAGTAGGACGTATTGCTGACCCGCAAATTGTCATCGAACTTTTGACCACAGATGACATGGGAATAGCTTTAGAAAGGGCGATGCAATGCGAACAAATTAATCAACGACGACAAGAGTTGTGTGCAGAAATTGAAGCAGAGGCGATCGCTTGGTGTGAGGAAAGTCAAATAAATTTACAGCAGGAAAGGGTGTTAGTAGTTGTGCAACCAGGATGGCATCATGGGGTTATTGGTATTGTTGCTTCCCGCTTGGTGGAACGTTATGGGGTGCCTGTTTTTATCGGCAGTTATGAGGCACACACAGATTTGGCCACGGATGCAGGGATAGATGCAGGGATGATGTCTTCAGACCCTACACCCCAAACCCCAACCTCTATAATTCGGGGTTCCGCTCGTGGTATTCCTGAATTTCATATTTTTGAAGCGTTACAATTTTGTGACGACCTATTAGGAAAATACGGCGGTCATAAAGCAGCGGGTGGTTTTTCTTTGCCTGGGGAAAATTTAGATAAATTTCGCTCCCGTTTGAGTGAATTTGCTCATCAATGTTTAGAAATTAACTACCTAAAACCGTTAGTTACTATTGATGCTGAAGCAGAATTTCCAGAACTTAATTTTGACCTTTATCGTCAAATAGATTTACTTCATCCCTGCGGAATTGAAAATAAAGCTCCTATTTTTTGGAGTCGGAATGTACGAATTTCTCAACAAAGAATTGTCGGCAAAGGTCATATTAAATTAACCTTTATTAAAGGGGAAAAAGAAATTCAGGCGATCGCTTGGCGTTGGGGAGATTATTTTCCTCTACCGACCTTAGTCGATATTGCTTATCAATTGCGAGAAAATACTTGGAATTATCAAACTAATATTGAATTAGAATTAGTTGGTTTACGTTTACCTATGGAAATTTCCCCTCACCAAAACTCATCTACTCCTCCTCAAAAAGCAGAATTTTATTACAGTGATCGCCCCTATACTTGCAGTATTTATCAAATCGGAGATTTACAGGAATTAAGAATTAGAAATTTCCGTGGCGAAGTCTTAGCAATTCAACAGGGAAAAAGATTTGGTTTGTTAGGAAAAAGTCGAAATGATGCTAAAAAAGTTGATGTTTCTCAACCTCGTTTTTTTAATTTAATTAAGGCAGCTATGAATGCTTTGAATCTCAATTAATAAATAGGGAAATTTTCTTCTATTGCGTATAGAGCAAGAGTTAAATTCATTTTCTGAAGCGCACGCCGGATGTGGATGGATAGTGGAATTTTCTTCTATTGCGTATAGAGCAAGAG
>NZ_JBNHEP010000138.1:0-25894 GCF_050015995.1 Dapis brunnea BLCC-M229
TTGAAGAGTAGCGATCGCTCAGGTTTTACACAAACGATGCTACCGGACATGATATAATTGGTACATGAGAGTTGCTATTTATTGTCGAGTTTCGACCCATGACCAGTCTTGTTCTCGTCAAGAACGAGATTTAATTGACTATGCCCATAAAGCTGGATATGAGGTGGTAGGAATTTGGAAGGAAACAGTTTCTGGCGTTAAAGAGAAACATCTTGAACGAAATCAAATCATGGAGTTAGCCCGGCATCGTGAGATTGATGCAGTTTTGGTTACTGAGTTAACTCGTTGGGGTCGTAGCACTTTGGATTTGATTCATACTTTACAGGATTTAAGTCACTGGGGAGTTTCTTTGATTGCTCAAACTGGAACTCAGTTTGATTTAGAGACTCCTCAAGGAAAGTTGATTGCCTCAATTATGGCTTCAATTGCTGAATTTGAAAGAGATTTGGTACGAGAGCGAGTTCGTTCGGGTTTGGCTGCTGCTAAAGCTAAGGGAAAAAGGTTAGGTCGAAAACCAGGACAAAGAGTTAAATCCGATCGTCTTGCGCCTAAAGTGTTAAAGATGGTTGAGCTTGGATATTCTTATCGTTATATTGCTTCAGAACTTCATTTGAGTAAGACTACTGTTTCAGACATTGTTAAACGACATCGAATGTGTAAGGAGCAAAAGGATAGTGACAGTTGAAATCATTATTCCACAAAACTTTCGCATCATACGGCACTTTTGTCACAGTTGCTACTCAAACACCTATATTTTTACCCCATCAGCTACAGAGGTCTGAAAGGTATATCTAGAAATAAATACAGCCTTAGCGTGGTTTTCTGTACAGTTGCTACTCAAACCCCTTCCCCAAAAACTTTTTAAACTATGATAATTTTGATAATTAATGTAAGCTTATTTATCATAATGTTAGCAGAAGACCCGCACCAGAATCTTTGATTTGGTGTCGTATGGGAATACTTTTCATCTCGCGCAGCGAAACAAATTTAATATTTTTGTGCTATAATAATAGTATAAGAAAATCCTACACTGTCAAGCTTTAGTGTTAGAAAAAGGTCGAAAAAATTGAAAGCTAGATATAAATATCGCATCTACCCTAATCATGTCCAAATCAAGAAATTTAATCAACTATTTGGATGTTGTAGATACGTTTGGAATCAAAGTTTAGCATATTGTAATCAATTATATTCTAACGGTATTAAAAAGCCTTCATATACTGATTTAACTAAACAATTTATAACACAAGCTAAAAAAGATTTGCTTTGGTTAAAAGAGGTAGCCTCTACTCCATTACAACAATCATTAAAAGACTTAGACCAAGCATATAAAAACTTTTTTAATAGTTGTACTGGTAAAAGGAAAGGAATTAAGGTTCAACCTCCTAAATTTAAAAGTAGAAAGTCAAGACAAACAGCAAGATTTGTAGGAGCTAATTATCAGATTAACCCAGATAAAATCTATCTACCAAAAGTAGGTAAGATCAAAATAGTCTGGTCAAGACCATTAGCTACTCAGCCTACATCTGTAACTATTATTAGAGATTCAGCTAATAGATATTTTGCTAGTTTTGTAGTAGAAACTAATTCGGAATTTCTGCCTAAAACTGATAACTCAATAGGTATAGATTTAGGTATCACCACATTTGCAACATTGAGTAATGGTGAGAAAATATTAGCTCCTAAACCACTCAAACGAAACCTCAAAAAGTTAGCTAAATTTCAAAGAAAGTTTGCCAAAACTGAACCAGGCAGTAAACGTCGTGAAAGACATAGATTAACAATAGCTAAACTCCATGGCAAAATTAAAGATATTCGTACAGACTTCCTTCATAAATTATCAACTGATTTAGTTCGTAAATACGACACTATTGTACTAGAAGATTTGAATGTTTCTGGTTTAATTCGTAATCGTAAACTTGCTAAAGCAATTAGTGATTTAGGTTGGCGACAATTTAGAACTTTAACTGAGGGCAAATGTGAAAAGTATGATAAAGAATTTAGAATCATTAACCGTTGGGAACCCACAAGTCAAAAATGCAGTTGTTGTGGATTTAAAGGTGGTAAAAAGGAATTAAATGTAAGAGAGTGGACCTGCTTAAATTGCGGTACATTTCACGATAGAGATATTAATGCAGCAATAAATATTTTAGAAGTAGTTCAACCGACAACCAAGGTTAAAACTATTGAAACTAAAGTATTAGATAATCCTGTACAACTATCACTTTTCAATGTAGTCGCCGAGGGTCAACCGGAGACTGAACAAAAACGGACATGGAGAAAACGTCAGACTTGCTGTAAAAAGGAAGCAGATTTCAGCGATGTGTCAACCCGCCCTGAGTCATTCGTTCAGCTTAGTCTGTTTGATTGATGGATGGGAATCCCGCGTTGTCTCATAGAGCAACGTCGAGAGGATGTCAAGCAACTCACAATTAATCTCCCAGAGAAACTAACAGAAAAAGTTTATAGTAAATGGGGCGATTTATCTCAAAAAATCATTGATAAGTTAGTTGTAGAAGCTTTTCTAGAAGGACTGATTAATTTTGATGAATTTAAAGAAATATTAGATTTGAATAATGATGATTTAAAAGCTTTTTTAGAAGCAAATATACCCCTTCATAATTCAGGATTATTGAATTTAGCGGGAAGTTGTGCCGACATAGATTTTACAACTAATAATCTAGTAATTTCTGATGAAATGAATAATGATTTAATTAGTTCTGTCAATGAGCAATAATTCTCTAATTTATTTACTAGATACGAATGTTTACATTGTATATCTGAAAAACAAAAACTCTTATGATTTCGTTGTTTTAAGAAGCAAATAGTCTTCAGTGCCTCAAGCATGACAGACTAATTTTTCTCTCCTAACCTTTCAGCAGTTTGACAGACTGACAACTTTGTGATTATCGGAAGGAAAAACAAAAACTATAAGCAGATAAGCGCTCGCTCTACCCTTTGCCGACCTCAACCATTAAGTCCATTGATAAATCTAGTTAGAAATGAATCGACGATTAATACTACAAGGAGTTGCAAATAGCTTACTTTTGAGTTTTTTGCCGTGGCGGGGTGTTCAGGCAAAAAACCAAAAGCTTCTGGGCTACATTCGCACCAATTGGAGTCGTGACCCCTACACATACGGTTCATATTCATACGTCGCAAAGGGTGCTAGGCGGAGTGACATTCGGGCGCTGGAACAGACCATTGACAAAAAGGTCTTTTTTGCTGGTGAAGCGACTTTTCCAAAGTACAACAGTACAGTTCATGCAGCCTACGAATCAGGGCTTCGCGCAGCTGACTCAATTTTGCAAAGTAGTGCCGATAGGATTGCAATTATTGGTGCGGGAATCAGCGGCCTTGCCTCAGCAAATAAACTTGCCAAAAATGATCGAGAAGTTACTGTGTTTGAAGCTCGCGATCGCATTGGTGGACGAATATGGACAGACGACCGACTGGGAATACCATTAGATCTGGGAGCTAGTTGGATTCACGGAACAAATGGAAATCCCCTTATGGATTTGGCAGAAGTGCTAGGTCAGCGGCTTATCCAAACAAAAGGAGATTATATTATTCGAGGACGGGGAGGGCGTAAAATTAGCGAACGCGACGCCCCAAGATGGTTGGAAAATGTCGTTAGTATCCAACACACTGCTGGAGCAAATAAAGATCGGATTGATCGGTGGGCATATCTCTTTCTGAATGATTACGATGGTCCCGATGTCACATTCCTAGATGGATATGCAGGTATTTTGCAAGCTTTCAAGGGTAAGTACAAAATCAAATTGAATACAGTGGTTAAGGAAATCCGGATAACTAAAAAAGGGGCGACACTGGGTTTTGAGAAAATTGATTATCAATCTTTTGATGCTGTTTTAGTCACAGTCCCACTTGGGGTGCTTAAAAAAGGAGATATTAAGTTTGACCCTGCACTGCCCGAAAATAAGCAGCGGGCTATTCATCGACTCGGGATGGGAACTATAGACAAAGTTTATTTATTATTTGAGCAGCCATTCTGGGATCTATCAGCTAGCTGGATAGCAACTCCAGAAAATAATCTTCCTCCGGGGCAGTTTAACCAATGGTTTAATTTTTATCCATATATTAAAGAAGCGATTGTCATGGCTCTCAATGGCGGCCCACCAGCCTTAACCTTATCGCAACTTTCTGACGAAGATGTCGTGCAAAGAGCCTTACAAACTATTTGCACTGCCTATTCAGCTTAGAACCCTTATACTTATTTGTATATCATAGAAATATAGATAGAATTATAAATACCCATTATATTACCTGAGCTTAATAATTATATCCAACCTAGATTGACTTTTGATAACTTTTCTGGTAGGAGTTAAAAGTTAACAAAATATTGATTATGGATAACTAATGAGCGATCGCGAGATACCGAAAATGGATAAGAAGGGTCTCAGAGAGTTTGGTCTAATAGTGGGTGGTGTTTTTGGCGGTTTATTTGGCCTATTACTACCATTACTCCACAGACATTGGCCTCCACCTGCATGGCCTTGGGTAATTGCTACTCCTCTATTGGTATTGGCAATTATTTCACCCCCTACTTTGGAACCTGTTTATAAGTTTTGGATGCGGGTGGGAATTTTCCTGAGTAAAATAATGACTCCTCTATGGATGGGGTTAGTATTTTATCTTGTAGTTATGCCGATGGGTTTGATTATGCGAATGTTTAAAAAAGACCCTATGGAGCGACAATTGAATACTGAAACTTCAACTTATCGGGTGATGAGTCAATTAAAAAGTAGAGAAAGTATGGAGCGACCTTTTTAAATGTTTGAAGGAATATTAGATTTTCTCAAAGACCTTTGGGGTTTTATGGGAGAGCGGAAAAAATATTGGTTATTGCCTTTGATTATTACTTTGGTTTTGTTAGGAGCTTTGATTATTCTGAGTCAATCTTCTGTAATTGCTCCATTTATTTATACTTTGTTTTAATCTGGCTATGCTGGCAGAAGAAAGGAAGAGGTTTTTTTGTTTAATCTTGCTGTACTTCTCTTCCTTGACTTCTAGTCCCAATACTCGGAAATAAAAAGTTAAAAGTCTTATACTAATTACCAGGTATTAATACTATACTTAGGTGAAACTTCAATTATTAAGTAATTAACACGAAGTGAATAATCTTTTTGATAATTATTAACCACCTAATGTGTTAATTATTTACTTTTTTACTTCTTCCCCACTCCCCTACTCCTTCACTCCCCTATTCCCCTACTCAAGAAAATGTAGAAAAGTTTTTGAGAAATAGTATTAATTGGTAAGGCTTTTAGGATTTTGTAAATGATGGCTTATTTACACTATGCTGCAGTGGCAGTTTAGAAGTTTTCTGGTAAAGATTAATTTTTCATTGTTGATTTATTAGCTATTAGTCAATACCTCAGTAAAAGTATCTTGGAAAGTGAATGAAAAAAACAAATAACAGAGCCCTTAATCAGAAAAATATTCGCTTTAGGTAGTAGGTGAAATTAATAATTATTAGTAGTGGTATGTCAAGATTGAAATGTTCGGTAGTGGGAGCATCCTGCTCCCTTTGTGAGTGAGACGCTGATACCATTTCTTTATGAAGCTGCACTGAGAGCTAATTTATCAAGATGATAGTAAAGGAAGCATGGTTTTGTCATTGCAAGGCGACAGTCGAGAAGTCGGGTTTATTTATCTATATTAAATATTTATTGTATGTTCCTAATAAACCCGACTTCTGAGAGTTGAAACTTTACTTAGGTAAATATTAAAACACTAAAGAAAAATTTGAAAGTTGGGTTTATCCTGCGGATAAGCTCCGCTAACCTTTCCTCAACCCAACCTACATAATTAAAGAAAAAAAAATTCTCGCTGAAAGAATGAAAAAGTTAAAAGCTTTGGCAGTAAATCTCACTATGATTTTTGCCAGTTTATCTGTAGGAATAGCGATCGCTGAAGTAGGAGTAAGAATTGCTGGTTTGGAGGGATTAAAAAAAATGCCGGAAAGTACCCATGCAGAATTTTATCCCACATTTCATACTATTCCTCATCCGGTTAGAGGTTGGGAATATAAAGCAAATGTTTCTGGTTGGTGGACGAATGAAGGAAAGGCTTATTTAGAGTTTAATAGTCATGGTCTTAGAGGACCGGAAATTACTAAAGCAAAACCAGAAAATACTCTAAGAATTGCTGTACTTGGAGATTCTTTTACTTCGGCAGTGCAGGTTTCTTATCAGCAAACTTTTGTGGCAGTAATGCAGAAAGAATTGGGAAAATGTACTAATTTAGAAAGTCAAAAAGTAGAGGTAATTAATTTTGGAGTTGATGGTTATGGAACTGCTCAACAATTATTAACTCTCCGAGAAAAAGTTTGGGATTTTCAGCCGGATATTGTGCTTTTAGCTTTTTTTATAGGCAATGATGTTACGGATAATTCTCGAAAGTTAGAAAATAATTATTATCGACCTTTTTTTATCTATAAAAATGGTAAGTTAGAATTAGATTTATCTTTTAGACAGCTAACTATTAGTCAAGCAAACCGCTACATGATTACCACAGTCGATAAATTACCAACTTGGCTAGTAAATAATGTTAGAATTTTGCAAATCATCAAAAAAGTAGAGGCAGACCAAAGGAAGAAAAATGCTGCAAGACACTTTGAAAATTTACAAGCCAATAATTTTAGAGAACCACCAAATTCTGCTTGGCAAGAAGCTTGGAAAATTACAGATGAACTAATCGGAATTATGGCAAAAGAAGTACAAGAAAAAGGTGCAGAATTTAAAGTAGCGACAGTGATGACTGCCATGCAAATTCATCCCAATAAAGAATGGGGAGAAGAATATATGAAAATTATGGATATTCAAGACTGGTCATATCCGACAAAAAGACTGCAAAATTTAGGAGAAATTCATAATTTTTCTGTAATTGATTTAGTCAAACCTTTTGATAAGTATGTTCAGGAAAATCCAGTTTGTTTTCATGGGTTTAAAAATACGGCAATGTGTACGGGTCATTGGAATGCTACAGGACATAAATTAGCAGGAGAAATTATTGCTAAAAATTTATGCCAAGGATTATAGAAATTTACTCTTGTAAACAATTTTTAACTTCTTATTGAGAGTAGGAGTAGGGGAGTGTGGGAAGTTTGGGGAGTGTGGGGAGAAACTACAACCGGAGGGGTTGAATTGAATGTTCCCCATCTTCCCTACTACCTGAAACTATCAATTTATTAACAAACAAATCTCCAATATAATGAAAAAACTAAATAATTTAGCCATCAATTTAGGATTAACATTAGGTACATTAATATTTACTTTTACAGTGGGTGAAATAGGATTAAGAATAGCAGGAATTGAGCATCCAGCACCAAGAATGGATGCAGATGAAAATCCTCTCCATACTTTCAAAGATATATACAGAGGTTGGGCCGGAAAACCTAATGGCAAAGGGTTGTGGAAGGAAGAAGGTATCCCTTCCGAAATAAAAATGAATAGTGCAGGATTTCGTGATTATGAACGGAGTAAAAATAAACCAGAAAATGGATTAAGAATTGCTTTATTAGGAGACTCTTATACAGAAGCACTTCAGGTAAAATTAGAAGATACCTATGGTGCAATAATGGAGAAAAAATTACAACAATGCCCTGTGTTAAAAAACCGAAAAGTAGAAGTAATGAATTTTGGCGTAAGTGGTTATAGCACAGCTCAAGAATTAATGACTTTAAGACATCATGTTTGGGATTATAAACCAGATTTAGTCATATTAGCTTTTTATGCAGGTAACGATCTTAGTAGCAATTCTCCTAATTTAGAACACGACCATTTACGCCCTTATTTTGTTTACAAAGACGGGCAACTTGTGGCAGATATGTCATTCCGCAATTTAAAATTTTGGCAGAGAAACCGTTATGCTTTTTCTCTGGTAGATTTCTTGCCATATTGGTTAATACGAAATTCCCGAATTTTACAGTTAATTAGAAAAGTAGATATTGATGCTAAACGCCGTCAGTATAACAAAGATTATAATGCAATTAATATAGATTTTTATAAAGAACCAAAACCAAATTCTGATTGGGAAGAAGCTTGGGAAGTAACTGAGGGTTTGATTAAGTTGATGCGAGATGAAGTATATGAAAAAAAAGCAGATTTTATGCTGATAACAGTCAGTCATTCTTCTCAAGTGCTGCCTGATATTCAACAGCGCGATAATTTGAAAAAATCTTTGAATGTACCAAATTTATTTTACCCAGATATTAGACTGAAAAATTTTGGGAAAGAGGAAAATATACCAGTCTATAATTTAGCTGGACCTATTTGGGATGACGCTAGAAAAACAGGTAAATGTTTACATGGTTTTGATAATGCACTTCCCTGTGGAGGTCATTGGAATGTAGAAGGTCATAAATTAGTAGGAGAAATAATGTCAAATTATTTGTGCGAAAGATATACTGTTTTACTAGGTAAAAAAGGCTGAATGAAAAGCACCTAAATTTATTTTTGGAATAATAAAATTCCCAGAATTGTTTACTTTTCGGTTACTATATACAGCAGATTTCATCAAGGGTGAGGTACAGCTGTTGCAGGCAAGATGCCCGCGCTCCAATATTTATTCTCAATATTAAAAATAATCTCTTGCTCAACTAACCTCAATATAATGAAAAAACTAAATAATTTAGCCATCAATTTAGGACTAACAGTAAGTACATTAATATTTAGCATTGCAGTAGGTGAAATAGGTTTAAGAATAGCAAAAATAGAAACTCCACCACCACCAAGAGAAGACTCTAATCAAGAACTTTTATACACAGCAAAAGACCCCTATCGAGGTTGGTCAGGAAATCCTAACGGCAAATCATTTTGGACAGGAGAAGGTATACCTTCCGAAATAAAAATGAATAGTGGAGGATTTCGGGATTATGAACGGAGTAAAACTAAACTAGAAAATGGATTAAGAATTGCTTTATTAGGAGATTCTTTTACAGAAGCAATTCATGTCAAATTAGAAGATACTTATGGTGCAATCATAGAGCAAAATTTACAACAATGTCCTGTCTTAAAAGACCGGAAAGTTGAGGTAATGAATTTTGGCGTACAAGGCTATGGAACAGCACAACAATTAATGACTTTAAGACATCATGTTTGGAATTATGCGCCAGATTTAGTCATATTAGCTTTTTATTCTGGTAACGACCTTCGTAATAATTCTCGTACTTTAGAACACGACCATTTACGCCCCTATTTTATTTATCAAGATGGTCAACTTGTGGCAGATTTGTCATTCCGAGATTTGAAATTTTGGCAGAGAGACCGTTATAATTTTTCCCTAGTAGATTCCTTGCCATTTTGGTTAGTACAAAATTCGAGAATTTTACAGCTAATTAGAAAAGTTGATATTAATACTAAACGTCGTCAGTTTGAAAAAGATTATAGTGAAATTAATCTTGCTTTTTACAAGGAACCAAAACCAAATTCTGACTGGGAAGAAACTTGGGAAGTAACTGAGGGTTTAATCAAACTAATGAGAGATGAAGTCTATGAGAAAGGAGCAGAATTTATGATAATAACAGCTAGTGATTCTTATCAAGTCTTACCCGATACTCAAAAGCGTGATGGATTTAGAAAATCTTTGAATGTGCCCAATTTATTCTATCCAGATATCAGATTAAAAAATTTTGGTAAGGAGGAAAATATACCAGTATATAATTTAGCCGGACCTATTTGGGATGAAGCAAAAAAAACAGGTAAATGTTTGCATGGTTTTGATAATGCAGTTCCCTGTGGAGGTCATTGGAATATAGAAGGTCATAAATTGGTAGGAGAAATAATGGCAAATTATCTGTGTGAGCGATATACTAATCGACTAAGTAAATAAAGTTAAAAGTAACGGGCAAAAGCAAAACTCTCTAAATTTATCGGGACTTACGCATTTTTAAGTTTTAAGCACTACATATCTATAACGTTATAGGTTTTAAAGGCTATATATATTGTCTCTGCGTAAGTCCTGTTTATTTCGAGGGTTTGTTAACAATGCTTTAGATGCAGATATTTTGTATCTAATTTTTTTTTGCTCCCTCAGAATGAATATACAGCAGATTCCACCAGATGTGAGGTACACCCATAGCGGGTAAGATGTCCGGACTTGCATTCATTTAATTGTTAATATTTGTACTTCATATACGACGGAATCTGCTGTATTTACTTGCAACTATTTTTTCAACGACAATCAATCATAACAAAGTGTAATTAGGGGAAATAAAAATTCAGCAATGCCATGAAAAATTTAAAATGGTTGCAGGGAATTAGAACAGGATTCAGCGTACTTACTATTAATTTAGTTTTAGCATTTGTTGGTTTAGAAGCTGTATCACTAGGATTTTATTATGCTGAGGAAGATAAACTATTTTATACGAGAAAAAATACTACTTCCAAAGTGCGGGAAGAGTTGGAAAAAGGAGGAACTAGACTTGGAACCGATTTAAATAATCAATCAATATTAGAGAGAATTCATCCGTTTTTTGGCTATGTACTTAAAGCAGGTTCCTTTACCAATGAAGAATTAGGAGTAAGGGTTAATAATTATGGTCTTATATCTGAGTATAATTATCCTTTTGCTAAAACAAATAAAAATCAGTTTATTATTGGTGTATTTGGCGGTTCAGTAGCAAATAATTTTGCTGTTAATCTTAGTGTGAATCAATCTAGAGGAAATCAAGAGTTTATTAACAGCTTAAAAACTATACCCGATTTAGCAGATAAAGAAATAATTATTCTCTGTTTTGCTGGTGGGGGTTACAAACAACCACAACAATTATTGATGTTAAATTACTTTCTTTCCATCGGTCAAGAATTTGATATGGTAATTAATATCGATGGCTTTAATGAAGTCGCACTATCTCACCAAAATAATCTGAAAAAAATAGAGTTATCTTTGCCAAGTATTCAGCATATTTTACCTTTAACACGATTAGCTAGTGATGATTTGTCCGTAATGAAGGCGATAGTGGAAATTAGCGAACTGAAAAATAATTTATCAACTGCTATTAATAAGTTGGAAAGTTGTAAATTAGCAATGTGTCATGGTTTAAGAAGTTTACAACTAAAAGGATTACTAGATCGCTATCAAAAAGAAATTCTTAAATACGATGAACAAGTCGCCAGAAATTCTAGCAAAATTGATGGCAGTGACAGTTTAGTATATTTGAATAAAATTCCAGAAGTATTAGAAGATGAAATTGCGTTTGATAAAATTGGCAAAAATTGGTATGAATCATCCCTAGCAATGAGTCAAATTCTAGCCAAGAGAAATATATGGTATTTTCACTTTATTCAGCCCAATCAATATTATCCTACAGAAAGAGTCTATAGCCCAGAAGAAAAAATTTTTATCATCGAAGATCATCCTTATGCTATAGGAGTTAGAAAAGGTTATCCAGTATTACTTTCTCAAATTAATAGCTTAAAAGAAGCTAGGGTTAATATTTTTAATGGTGTGAATATTTTTGATCGGGAAAAAGAAATAGTTTATCGAGATGCTTGCTGCCATTATAATTTTCTGGGAGACACAATTTTAGAAAATTATATTGCTAATTCTATTAAAAATGTTATGGAAAAGAAAGATGGAAAATGATTTAGGTAGAGAAAATGAATGGGTAAGTAAATGGAGAAGGTAGATGGCAAAATGTGACTGGAGTGACCAGGAGTTTCTCTGAGTGAAAAATTTTCCACCCTCGACAAAATAACAGAGAAAATCTGAGAAAGCTAGAAGGAAAGTTTGGTTAAAAGTCTGATGATTAAGTGGAGAAAATTCAGGAGTAAATGGAAAAGGTAGATGGCAAAATGTGACTGGAGTGACCAGGAGTTTCTCTAAGTAAAAATTTTTCCATCCTCGAAAAAATAGCAGAGAAAATCTGAGAAAGCTAGAAGGAAAGTTTGGTTAAAAGTCTGATGATTAAGTGGAGAAAATTCAGGAGTAAATGGAAAAGGTAGATGGCAAAATGTGACTGGAGTGACCAGGAGTTTCTCTAAGTAAAAATTTTTCCATCCTCGGCAAAATGCCAGAAAAAATCTGAGTCGGAGCAAGGCGGACTTTGATTAAAAGTCTGATGGAAAATCAAAATGTCTGATCAGTTAAGTAGAGAAAATAAACGGGTGAGAAAATTCAGGAGTAAATGGAAAAGATAGATGGCAAAATGTGACTGGAGTAACCAGGAGTTTCTCTGAGTGAAAATTTTTCCATCCTCGGCAAAATAACAGAGAAAATCTGAGAAAGCTAAAAGGAAAATTGGATTAAAAGTCTGATAGAAAAGTAAAGTGGAAAATTAGTTCAGCATAAAAAATGAAAAGGCAACAAAATTTAGTAGTAAATCTAGGAATAACAATAGGTACATTTATATTTGTTGTAATAGTGGGAGAAATAGGATTAAGAATAGCAAAAATTGAACATCCTCCATCACCAAGAACAGATGAAAAATCAGAAAGTAAGTCTCTATATACTAGCAAAGATCCGAATCGAGGTTAGTCAGGAAATCGTAGTGCCAAAGCATTTTGGACAGAAGAAGTTATAACTTCTGAATTGAAAATGAATAGTGGGGGTTTTCAGGATTATGAACGGAGTAGAACCAAACCAGAAAATGGATTGATAATTGCTTTATTATGAGATTCTTGTACAGAATAAATTCATGTCAAATTAGAAGATACTTATGGTGCAATAATGGAGGAAAAATTACAACAATGTTCTGTCTTAAAAGACCGAAAAGTGGAGGTAATGAATTTTGGCGTACAAGGTTATGGAACAGCCCAATAATTAATGATTTTCAGACATCATGTTTGGGATTCTGGACCAGATTTAGTCATATTAGCTTTTTATGCAGCTAATGATATTCGGAATAATTATCGCCCTCTAGAGCGCAACTACTTAAGACCTTATTTTGTCTATAAAAATGGTCAGTTAGAATCAGATATGTCATTCCGTACTATGAAATCTTGGGCAAGAGGTCGTTGTCTTTTTTCAATGGTTGATATATTACCAATTTAGTTGGTGGGAAATTCCAGAATTTTACAGCTAATCATAAAAGTTGATATGGAAGCTAAACCAGGTAAGTTTTTAGATGAAAAAGGTAAAACTTTGATTTCTTTTTATCGAGAACCTCAATTAAATTATGACTGGGATAAAGCTTGGCAAGTAACGGAAGGTTTGATTCTCTTAATGAGAGATGAAGTATATGAAAAGGGAGTAGATTTTATGATTATAGCAATTAGCGAGTCTCATCAAGTACATCCCGATTTAGAATATCGTGAAAAATTTAAAAATAATCATAATTTGTCAGATTTATACTATCCAGATCCGAGGATAGAAGAATTTGGTAAACAAGAGAATATTCCCGTGTATATTTTAGCCAGACCTTGAGGATAAAAAGCAGAAAAAATAGGCAAGTGTTTATATAGGTTTGATAATGCGGAACCTTGTGGAGGTCATTGGAATATAGAAGGTCATAAATTTGTATGAGAAATCATATCAAATTATTTATGTGATAAGTATAAATTGGAAAGGTATGTTCAATAATTAATAATTAACAATTAACAATTAATAATTACCTCTTCTGTAATAGAAGGATTGGGTTAAAAGAAATTTTTTTCTTATCTTAGTCGATTGGATATGCCGAGGAAACCTCGCCATCCCTCGACCGCTCTCTTGGAGAGGCTTTATACCTTAATTTTTCGGTAACTCTAAATTGATTGGTAAAATTTTCCCAATATAGAAAATAATTACAAAGATACGGAGTTTCTCAATGAAAATTCGCGATCTGAAATAATCAGGGTAAGAAACCAAATTTGTGGGTTGGGGTACATAAGTTCTAATACATAAAAAATCTGAAACTTTTTTCCTTTGTTATAGCAAATTAAAAAAAGGTAGTTGTTTATGAATCTATGATTTATGCCTATAAGGTTTCTCGCTCTTAGTGAGATACATAACTTTTAGATGTTAGGGAGTAGAGAGTAGAGAGAGGAGAAAAAAATACTGTACTTCATTAAGGCTGAGAACTGTTATATTATATAACCCAAGACTTAAGACTTATCCCATAAATTGTCAAAAATCAACCTTTTTTCCTATACTTTTATTTCCCTATTCCCTGTTCCCTATGCCATGACTGTAGTAATATTTTATGAAATTAGTATTATTGAATTTCCAGATATTTTTTAAATAACCAGGTTAAAGACTATTACAGCAGATTCGGTGATTAATGTGGTACAACTGACGGGGTAAATATTTTTTGCTTGTTCCCTATCCTCCGACTCGTCTTCCCTAGGACCTACGGAGGTTACATGCAACGTCCCTACCTCCAACCTCCGACCTAAAACCATCAATATATGTACTTCCAGAGAGTAGGAAACTGCTGTATATAATCATAAAAATTCCTCATCGGATAACTCTTAGGATAAATAGAACATCAGTCAGAAATACTATGTATTTCTGCTGGAGCAAAACTGAAAAAATATCTAAATTACTTGCTATAAAATTGCCATGAAAAACTTGAGTATTTTGAAAAAACCCTCAGAACTATGGAAAATCGTTTTGATGAATATAATTTTCTTATTTGTATTTTTAGAATTAGGTTCTCTGGGTTGGTATTTTTTCAAATATAAGCAATTTTTCTACACCAGAGAAAAAGTAGCAGAAAATAATCAAGGAGAAGAACTAGAAAATCAAGAAGAAAATAAAAATGGAAATCTTAATACCAATACAAATCCGATGGGAATCAACTTAGCAGGAATTAGGTTAGAAAATTCTGTAATAGAAAGAATTCATCCTTACTTTGGCTATGTGCAAAAACCAGGACCAGATTTTCGAGAAGGTTTTAAATATAATGCGGCTGGTTTTATTTCTCCTTATGATTATCCTTATCACAAGAAGAATGATAATCAATATATAATCGGAGTCTTTGGTGGTTCCGTTGCATCGAACTATTCAATATATGAAATTCAGAATCAAATCTTAGAAAAGAAATTAAAACAAATTCCAGAATTTAAAGATAAGGATTTTATTATCTTGTCTTTTGCAACAGGAGGCTATAAGCAACCACAACAACTAATATTATTGAACTACTTTCTTTCCATCGGTCAAGAATTTGATATGCTGATCAATATAGATGGGTTTAATGAGGTAATTTTGGCAAAAGCAAACAACAAAAATAATATTGATATTATGATGCCAAGTACCAACCATGTAGTACCATTAACTAATATAGCTAATAATAGCCTCTCGACAAAATCTATTAAAGCCATGTTAAAAATTAATGACAGTAAAGATAAATTGAAAGACGCTTTAGAAACCTTAGAAAAATGTCAAGTAGCTTACTGTTATGCTCTAACATCAATCTATGTGCAAAATCTAGCAACAACCTATCGCAAAAATGTCAAGCTTTTTGATAAGGAAAGAAAAAAAGCAGCTCAACAAGCTGCTGGAGAAACAGAGGCTAGTATTGTTTATTTCTATGCACAAAACCCAGAACTAGAAGAATCAGAATTATATGAAACTATGGCCGAACATTGGAAAAAAGCCTCAATAATGATGCAGCAAATTGCAGCCAATAATAACATTTTATATTTTCATATTTTACAACCAAATCAATATTATCCTACTAATAGAATATACAGTGAAGCAGAAAAGAAAATTGCTTTTGACTCTGATAGTCCTTTTAGAGAAGCAACAGAGTTAGGATATCCAGTGCTTTTTGGTAAGATAGATGATTTAAAACAGAATGGGGTGAATTTTTTGAATGGTGTGAAAATTTTAGATGATGCCAAAGAAATAGTTTATATAGATAGTTGTTGCCATTATACTGAAGTTGGAGAAAATATTTTGTCTGAATTTGTAGCTAATTCAATTTTTAACTTCCTGGGCAAGAAACAAGAAAAAAAGGAAATCAGGGATAAGACTCAAAATAAAATTATAAGTAGGTAAGTAAGTCAACTTAATTATTGGTAAGATGGGTAGACCAAAGCAAAACTTATCAATGAGTTGTTAATGTTGGGTTGCTCCTACGGATAAACGGAGCGAACATCCTTCAACCCAAACTACATTTTTTACCTTTAATTAGGTGGAGTTACTTAGGCACTTAATTAAATGCAAAATAGAATGTAACAACTCAATTCCAAAACCATTCTGACTCCTGACTCCTCCTCTTGAAAATTAACTTTATTTATGATAATTAGTATGTAATATCATGTCCAGTTCAGTAGTAAGTAGGTGAACAAATTTAAAGAATATAGGATGTTTTTCTACCTTAAAGTAGTAAAGCAGAATTAATTTTAAATTTTAGGCTGAGGTTAAGTAGGTAAACAAAATTATTTTTACAGTATTCAGTGGTTCATAAAGTACAGTAGCACTAGCTTTTTAAATGATTTTTTAAGTATGGAAGTAAGGTTTGATTTTTGTTGAGCCAATCTACTATAATCACTGTACCACACTTACATTGAATAGTCTGTATATCTATCAATGCTTAAGTGTGTAAGTATATTTTTTTCCCTGTTCTCTAGTCATATCAAGTCTCATTAATTAGCCATAATAAAAATGCTATTCTTTTTCAATCAAAAATATCTTAAATATCTACCTGTTCCCAATCATCTCTATTTCTTACAACATTTATTCATAGGTATTCAGATAGACATGATCTTATAAATATAAAATCAAGTTTCTACAGATAATTACTTTGAATCCGATAAATTTATTTATCTACTGAAAAAAATTGCTGAGACAGATACTTATCTATTACTTCTGCTGCTAATCTATTGCCAGCAATATTCCAATGAATATCGTTAGGTTTGTATAGAGCAGTTTGAGAACCTAAAGTCACAAATTCTTCCAAAATATCAAGATGATAAATATAATATTTATCCATTTTTTGAGATAGTAATTTATTGGGTTGTCGGAAATCAAATTTTTCTGGAGAAGAATTGTAACTAGCAACTACTTTATCCCTTAAATTTTTAATTACTTGTACCTCATCAGGCATTAAGACTACTACTAAAGTAATATTTTGGCGATCGCAGATTTCTTTGATTTTTAATAAGTCGCTAAAAGCATCATCAAAATGTTCTGAAAAATCTGTTTTTTCCTGATTTTTGATAAAAATATAACTTCTCTTTTTTGCCTCTTGTAGATGAAAGTCATCTGGTACAGTAGGCAAGCCTTCTCGATATTCAATGCCATGATGATAGAGGTTGCCTTCAAACTTACTATTTACCTTAATCAGAAAATCAAAGAAAGATAAAACGTAAGAATATTGAACTTTTAGTAACCTCCTATCTTGTTGTGATTTATAGTTATCAGAAAAGTCATTACCAATATAAAAAGACAGCAAAAGCATATCAGGATTTAACTCTAATCCTTCATTGACAAATAGGGATAAATAATCTTTCGGTCCAATCGCAATTATTCCCATATTAATTAATTCTATAGGTTGCTGACTATCCCGATTAAGTTTAGACTCCAATAGAGTTAAAAAGTTGTGTTTATAAGGTACGCCACTATAAGCAAAAGAATCACCTATGCCAATAATTCTATATGTACCTTCTGCTTTTTGTTTGGTAAATTCGACATCTTTAAATCCTCTAGAATTTAACTGAAAATCATAATCTGTAGAAAATGGTTTTCCTCGCCAGCGATTATAAGATGAGGGGTCATAAAACATAAATGAAGGATTAATTTTGTGATAAATTCTGAATGCAATTTCTGTTAAACCAAAAGTTATTAAAGAAATAATTACTGTTTTACGGAGTAGAGAAAAAATATTTTTCATCATTACATTAAGTTTTCAAGAATCAACCTTTTAACCAGATTTAGGAAAGTTAGCCTAGATTACTAATCACTGAGACGTTAATATAACATATATAGCAATCGGGAATCAGATGTGAGAATTGAGGTGTTCCTTAAAAGTATAGAATATAGCAGTTATCATATTCATATATATTCGTTTTTTTCTTCTTCTCTGTTCCCTGTTGCCTGGTCTGTATTCCCTGAAATAATCCAATATATGACAAGTTAAATCATATTGATATAACTGTCAGTTATTAGCTTTTTAAGTAGGTAGACATAATTATTTTTATATCTAAATTTTCTATTGTCTGTTAACTACTTCTACCATCAATTAAATTAATTTTGCACATGACTTATTTTTTCTATAGCAATCTTTATCTTAGGGTTAGTTGCTGTATTTAATATACAGAAAAATATCTATAAATCTAGTTTCGATATATAGGCATAAAATTACTCACCAAAATCATTTATAAAAAGTCCGTGAGTTTGGCTAAATCCCAATCTTATCCTCTGTTCCATTTTCCCTAAAATCTTTATTGATACAAATCTAAGAGGATTCCTATAGTTGACAATCATAAAGTAGATATATATTATGATATGGATTAAATTTTAGCAATTAATTTAACCAAAAAAATTTACCGTATAATTAATATCCTATTCGGATAATCAGTTATAAATAGAATCTTCTTGTAGAAGCAATTCATAAATTACCCCTACTCGCCACCCTGTTCCCTCTTATAGGAGTACAAAAAAAGTGTTAGAACATTGATAAAATTAAAATCTTTTACCTACAAAGTTTTGACTTGAGCTGATAACGTAATTCCTTTGTCAGGAGCCTAACTATTTGCGTTTCGCTGCGCGACATGAATGCGTAGTATCCCGTAAGGAAGCATTCCGGCACGGAAATGCTGAAAGCTATACCTATTATTTATAACTATTCAACCGAAAATTATACAAGACAAATTTTCCAAATATAATCTACAACAAAAATATGCCAAAAAATAATTATGAATTAAATTATAAGTTAATTGTAGGCATCAGTTTATGTCTAGCAATAATTCCAGCTATAGTTTTAGGGATTCTAATTCTGAAATATAGTGTAAATGTGCCAATTCAAGACCAATGGCAAATCTCTGCTATCTTTGAAAAATTTCATCAAGGAACTCTATCTTTTAATGATTTAATAGCACAACATAATGAAAGTAGAAAATTTTTTCCTAGACTAATTTTTCTAACCCTAGCATTTCTAAGCAAATGGAATATTAGATATGAAATTTTAGTCGCATTTTTACTTGCCTGTATAGTTTCTGTAAATATTTATCTATTAAATAGATTAACAATAGCTGGGTCTCATATCAAAGGTCTAACTATAGCATTAGTATCTAATATATTTATCTTTTCTGCTGTTCAATATGAAAATTGGTTATGGGGTATTCAAATAGTTGTTTTTACTCCTATAGTCTGCATTACCTCCTGTATATTAATTGCTTATTCAAGACTAAATAATCTAGCCAAAATTTTTATTTGTATGGTCTTATCAACCATAAGCACTTTTTCTTATGCTAATGGCTTATTAGCCTGGTTAATAGTCTTACCAGTGCTAGTTTTAGTACAACTAAAATCTTGGTCAGATATTAGGAAAAACATAATTTTATATCTACTTTGGATAATTGGATTTATAGCCAATATAACCTTTTACTTCCATGATTATCAAAAGCCATTATCTCACCCTAGTCCATTAGAATCACTTCAATATCCATATCAAACCTTCCAATATTTTCTAGCATTTTTAGGTAGCTCTCTAGGAGTTGGTAGTAGTATACAACCCCTAAATAATTCAATTATTCTTGGTGCAGTAATTATTATTCTATTTATTGGTTTATGTTCTTATGTAATATGGCATATTAAAGACTATGAATTGCGGCATCAAACTATTGGCTGGATTATGCTTGGTTTTTATGCAGTTATTAGTGCCTTAGTTACATCTGCTGGTAGAGTAACACTTGGTATAGAACAGGCTCTTTCATCAAGATATACAACATTTTCAACATATATTATTATCTCCATAATTCATTTAATGATAATTGTGGGAGAAGATGCTATTAAAAAATATTCTTTTTTAATTAATAGAAGCTTATTCTCGAAAATTATTTGCTGGTTTCTTGGCATAATAACAGTTATCCAAGTACACAACTTAACCTATAGTGTAGACAAGATGAAGTCATGGAAACAAAATTTTTTGAAATATAAAGGTTGTTTACTCCTAATTGATTTCACTCACGATAACTGTCAAAATCTGATTGATCCTTACTATTTTGAATATATAAAAGAACGGGCTAATTACTTAACAGAAATAGGTTTTTTAGAGCCTGGGTTAATTGCAACTAATCGCATTCCAGATTTAGTAGATACCAATAACAGTAGACAAATAGAAGGTATTTTTGAGAAGCTAGAATTTATTGGCGAGAATAACTTATTAGCGACTGGTTGGGCAATATTTACTGATACAAATTTACCCGTAGATACTATAGTTCTCAGTTATGATAATTGGCAAGGTGAACCTATTGTTTCTGCTGTGGCAGATATGACAATGCCCAGACTTAACCTTGTCAAAGAATTGAAGAGTCAAAAATACTTAAAATCGGGATGGCAAAAAGTATTATCTACTCATAAGTTTCCCCAAGGAAATATTAATGTCAAGGCTTGGGCATTAGATACAAAAACAACTAAATTTTATCAAATTCCCGGTACTTATGTAGTTAATAAAAATGGTGAAAATCTTACTGTTTTATCAGGTAATTAAATAAGTAAGATGAATATAGCTAGCTAACAGAAACTTAAAATAGAATGACAAGATAACCCCACGAACAATTTGCCAAACAATACCTCAAAGAATTACTTTCACGTTTTGGTAAAGTAGAAATTAGTCTAGACGTGACTGGGGAAATTATATCAAATTCAAAAAAAGCAGTTACATCTTAAATTTGTGACTTCTTCTTACAAGAAAAAATATAAATTCGATAAATTCTAAAAATCAAACATTTTTTCCTGTTTTTTATTATGTTTTTATTTATCCAAAATTCATCATCAGTTTATGTCCTAGAATTTATAGCAGATTATCTCAAAAATTAGCTTGGCCAGCTATTTATTCCCACATCATTAGTAAATTGATTATGGGAGTAAATAGCGATTATTTCAGATTTTTCAACTTTACTTATTTAAGGAAATCAGCACTATGCAAGTCTCTGTTAATACAAATAGTATAGAGCCTTTGATTAATGAGTTTATTTTGAATGATGAATATAAAGAAGTTAGGCGGTTAGGTGAGTTACAGCGCCAATTCATAGAAACACAATATGCGTACTTACCTAATCTATTTACCCCTAAAGTTTTCTCTTTACTAAAATCAGAAGTTGAGTGGTTAAAGCAGTTTACGCTAGCTAGAAACTATGAGCCAGATGGCCCTGGTACGTCTCGGAATATGAGAACCTTTGGAGGAGTCCGACTGTTCGAGGAGTCTGCTGTTTTTAGCACTCTCTATGTTCACCATGAAATTTGGACACTACTGAGTAAAATCGTTGATGCACCCATTTACCATAGTATCGAAAAACAAGATATCATTGGTTTAAATTGTCTGGTGGATGAGGGAAACACTCATGGTTGGCATCTGGATGAAGGTGAATTTATCTTGATTATGATATTTGAGGCTCCTGATGATGGTAGAGGAGGAACAGTTGAATTTATTCCCAATTGGGAGTTTTATGCTGAAAAATTCAATTTTGAGAAAAATCAACCTATTCAGGACTATGTACAAAAGTGTAGTGAAGAGAATTTAGTGTATAAACATTACCATGCTCCGGGAGATGCTTACTTACTTATTGAGAGGAGATCGGACTCTACATCAAGTGACGCCGCTGCAACAAAAGGGAGATCGACGCTCGGTTGTTGGTATGGAATATACTGAAACCCCCAAAGCTATATCAAAAGGTCGAGTAACAGGATTATATGATGGTTATTAAGGAAGCTCATAGTGTCAACAAAAGAATCTCCAATCTGGGCAGTTACCTTGTTAGTAGTTGCTGTTATTACCCTATCATTTGCCCCAATTCTGACTCGCATTACTGAAAATGAATTAGGTCCTTATGCAACAGTATTTAATCGCTTTTGGATTACAAGTCTAGCTTTAATCCTGGTGAATGGTATTAAAATACTTTGGGATAAGCAGAGCGATCGCTCATCTACTAATTTTCAAGAGACTTATACTCTCAAGGATTTTTTCTATTTATTCCTTGGTGCTATTGTAGATACAGCTTGCCTGGTAACTTGGGCTTGGTCTTTGACAAAAACAACCGTTGCTAACTCTAATCTCCTCCACAATATGACTCCTATATTTGCTGTTTTGGGTGGGTGGTTACTGTTAAGTCAATCTTTTGGTAGTCGCTTTTTAATAGGTACAATTCTAGCTCTAGGAGGAAGTTTAATAATTGGTTTTCAAGATTTTCACCTAGCTAAAAATACATTGATAGGAGACAGCATTGCATTAGTTTCTGCCATTTTCTACGCTGGGGCAATTTTGGTAACAGAGCATCTCCGAGTTAAATTTAAAACAACCACAATTTTAATATGGAATAGCTGTTTGAGCTGCCTATTCTTGTTACCATTTACATTGCTATTTGAAGATAGACTATTACCAGTTTCCCTTTCTGGATGGTTGGCTGTTATTAGTTTAGGGATTTTGTGTAGCTTAATTGGAGTAGGTGCATTATATTATAGTTTAAAACAATTTTCATCTGGGTTTGTCTCTCTAATTATGTTGCTAGAACCTGTTATTGCTGCATTCTTAGCTTGGGCAATTTTTGCAGAAGAATTGAGTTTATTAAATGGGTTGACGTTTGTATTAGTATTATCGGGAATTTATTTGGCTAAATCAGAGCGGGTAGAAGATGGATTGGAGGATTACTCTAAGTGATATTAGGTCGCATTAGTTATTAAGGAAACTTATAGTGTTAACTAAAGAATCTCCAATTTGGTCAATTACCTTCTTAGGAATTCCTATTATTACCCTATCTTTTTCCCCAATTATGACTCGTATTGCTGAAAATGAGTTAGGTCCTTATGCAACAATATTTAATCGCTTTTGGATTACCAGTTTAGCTTTAATTCTGGGAAATGGTATTAAAATACTTTGGAATAAGCAGAGCGATCGCTTATCTACTAATGTTCAAGAGACCTATACTTTCAAAGATTTTTTCTACTTATTTCTTAATACGATTCTAGGTACAGCTTGTTTAGTAATTTGGGCTTGGTCTTTGACAAAAACAACCGTTGCTAACTCTAATCTCCTCCACAATAAAACCGAAAAATTGAACGGGAAAATTTAATCTGAGTTAATTCTACTCTTCTTGATTTAGGGAGAGGGGTTTTCCAAAAAAAAACTTATCTATATCTTTAACTAAATAATTGAATAAAATATCGGCAGCTAACAAATTTCCAGCACTATTCCAATGGGGTTCTCTCAGTAAGTATAGAGGACGGTTATTTTGTTCGATTTTAAATTTATTTAACATATCTATATAAGGAATGCTATTAGCTGCTAAAAATTTCCTCAAAATTTCTTGTTGACAAGTCAAATTATAAGACTCTGGTTTTAAATCGTCGTACTCAGCAAAAATTTCATTTAATAACTCGTCATTAACTTGATATTCGTCTGGATAAATAGCCACTACAAATTCAATATTCCGAGATTTTAGTAATTTTTGCATCTCTAGAATACTCTGAAAAATATAGTTGATATTCTCATCCCGCTTACCGTCAAGTAAATCCTTAATTTTGCAAAACTTCAGACGACTTTTTTCTACCCGTAGAAAAGCCTTATTTGATAAAATTCCCGGAGATTTTTCCCTTTCAATAATTGGAGATGAGGCTAAATTTAAACTAGCAATTCGAGAACTACTAGGCAACTTGGCAGAATCCTGTTTAGCCTTTTAATGAATCCTCAAAACATAAAAATTGAACGGGAAAATTTAGTCGGAGTTAATTCTATCCTTCTCCATGTAGGGAGAGGGGTTTTCCCAAAAAAATTTATCTGTATCTTTAACTAAATAATTGAATAAAATATCGGCAGCTAATAAATTTCCAGCACTATTCCAATGGGGTTCCCTCAGTAAGTATAAAGGACGGTTATTTTGTTCGATTTGAAATCTCTCCAACATATCTATATAAGGAATGCCATTAGCTGCTAAAAATTTTCTCAAAATTTCTTGCTGACAAGTCAAATTATAAGACTCTCGTTTTAAATCATCGTATTCAGCAAAAATTTCATTTAATAATTCATCATTAACTTGATATTCGTCGGGATAAATAGCCACTAAAAATTCAATATTCTGAGATTTTAGTAATTTTTGCATCTCTAGAATACTCTGAAAAATATAGTTGATATTCTCATCCCGCTTACCTTCAAGTAAATCTTTAATCTTGCAAAATTTAAGCCGACTTTTTTCCACCCGTAGAAAAGCTTTCTTAGATAAAATACCCGGAGATTTTTCCCTGTCAATAATTGGAGCTGATGCTAAATTTAAACTAGCAATTACAGAACTATTTAGCAACTTGGCAGAATCCTGTTTAGCCTTTTGTAATTCTTGGTAAACTTTATATTTTTGCTGTAAAAACATTAGTAATCTAGACTTACCAATAATCGGATAACCAAAAATAATTAATTCGTCTTTCTTATCTATATCTATATATATACCATTGACAATAATTCGTTTCCTTTCTGGGTCGGCATCCCGAAAATCATTACCAGCAAAAAAGCCTAATACTACTAAGTCTGGATTATATTGTAATCCGTACTTTTTCAACATAGCTAATTGTTCGCTAGTATGAGTTCCTGGATAGCCAACATTAATTACTTCAACCTGACTTTTACCATAATAATTATCAAACTTTTTCTCTAACAAAGCCGTATAATTTCCCTCTTTTCCACCCGCCCAATTAAAAGAGTCACTGACAACTAGCAAGCGAAATTTATTCTGGTCTTTTTGTAAAGGATAATCTCGGTCGTTGAAGCCAAATTGATTATTACCATTAATATAAGGTCCCACTCGAAAGCCTAAATCTGGGTCGTACTGATATAGCCCTTTAAATAGGTATGGTTCAAAAATAATCATCAAAATTTCTACCAATAACAGCGGTATAATTATCCAGGTAAATGTTAATAAAAGAAATGTATTTATTTTTTTTGAGTTAATTAGTCTGAGATATTTTGATAACATGATGAAAACTCTGTTTTGAATCTAAAATAATATCATTAGGCAAAAAAAATCTTACAAGTAGTATTAGTAAGGAAGAAGGAAGAAGGAAGAAGAAATATAAGAGCTATTCAGTGAATATAAATTTTCTTAAGGTATGACAATTCAATCAAGTCGAGATTTTTTTAAGAACTCACATGATAGGGAGCTGAGGTAATTCAACTTGTAAGGAATAAGGAAGAAGAAAGAAGGAAGAAGAAATATAAGAGATATTCAGTGAATATAAATTTTCTTAAGGTATGACAATTCAATCAAGTCGAGATTTTTTTTAAGAACTCACATGATAGGGAGCTGAGGCAATTCAACTTGTGTAGATAATAAAATCTTGATTCCTAAATAAATCCTTACTTAATTCATATATTTATCAGAAAGAAATAACAATAACTTTAGGAGTATGAATACTGATACCCCCACGCCTACAGGGTGATACCAATTCCCATGCATTAATGCTATACTTAGGTAACACTTCAGTTATTAAGTAATTAATACAGGTATAATCACTTTTTTGCTTATTTTTAGTAAGTTAATGTTAATTATTCATATTTTTACTTTTCTGTACTCCCGTTGCATGCAACGTCCCTAATCCCCGTCCTGGGAGGGGTTAGGGGTGGGTCCCCTGCTAAATAAAATGTAGAAAAGTTTTTGAGAAATGGTATGATTTTAATCTCTGGCCTTATTCAAGCTTTCAGATTTAGTTGCTCAACAAGTTTCTTAATACTTATTTGACAAACAGTATCTCAGAGATTGTTTGTAAAGGAAATATAAAAAGGAGATAGGGAACAGGGAACAGG
>NZ_JBNHEP010000139.1:0-15306 GCF_050015995.1 Dapis brunnea BLCC-M229
ATAAACTATAGCGCTATAGTTTTTCACAACAACCTCTGGTCTTGTTTTCTAATTCCTGCCTCAGTCAAATCTAACTCTTAACTTTTGACTTTGACATATGACTCCTCAAATTAAAACTCAACTGAACATAAACTATAGTTTCTCAGAACAACCTCTGGTCTTGTTTTCTAATTCTTGCCTCAGTCAAATCTAACTCTTAACTTTTGAGTTTGAGATATGACCCCTCAAATTGAAACTCAACTGAACATAAACTATAGTTTCTCAGAACAACCTCTGGTCTTGTTTTCTAATTCTTGCCTCAGTCAAATCTAACTCTTAACTTTTGAGTTTGAGATATGACCCCTCAAATTGAAACTCAACTGAACATAAACTATAGTTTCTCAGAACAACCTCTGGTCTTGTTTTCTAATTCTTGCCTCAGTCAAATCTAACTCTTAACTTTTGAGTTTGAGATATGACCCCTCAAATTGAAACTCAACTGAACATAAACTATAGCGCTATAGTTTTTCACAACAACCTCTGGTCTTGTTTTCTAATTCCTGCCTCAGTCAAATCCAACTTTTAACTTTTGACTTTGACTATATAATTCCTCAAATTATATTAATTTTGTTGAGAACTCTTCGTAATACTCCATTAATAAACCTATGCCCATCTTCACCACTGTAACGCTTAGCTAGTTCTACTGCTTGACTAATCGCCACTTGTTCTTGAATTCCAATAAACATCATTTCTGCTACTGCAATTCTGAGTATATCTAAATCGATTCTGGGTAAACGTTCTATTTGCCAATCTACTATTGATTCTCTCAGTAATTTATCAATCTCCTCTTTATTAACATTTACTTTTGTCAAAATTTCCATTGTATAGCTGCGAACTTCTAATTGATTAGTAAGTTGAATAATTTCTGGTAATTCAACGGCAGTACCAATACGATTGATTGCTGTTTGGCCTAACTCCATCGCTTCATGGACCATTGCTCTGGCAGTTTCAATATCAGTAGTGCCAATCTGACTATTCAGAAGGCGATCGCTACCCCTCTGTAGCTCTCCTGCTGCAGTTTCTAAAATATCTTGGGCCTCTGTTCTTAAGGTCCGAACTGCTGCTAATACAACTTCTTGAAGTTGCTTTTTTTCTAAACTCCCTGAATTTGCTGGTAATTGACTTAGGCCAAGCAAGGCTAGTTCGCGAGCTGTAGAACGGGGTGCTTTTTTCATAATTTTGTATAGTATTCTAGTCTAATCTGTTTAATCCTCTTCTGTAGAAAGTTGTTGATATTATTCTTGATCTAGAAGTGCTGGTTTGAGTTAATTGTTGGATATTTTTTCTTGACTAACTGCTGTTGATGAACTGGGATTTACTATTCCACCAGATATTAAAACTTTAAAAGCGTCTTCTACTGACAAAGAAACATTAATCACATCTTTTTCTGATACTATGGCGTACCAACCAGATGTGGGATTTGGAGTTGTAGGAATGAATAGACTTAACATTGAATCTCCTAAATGAGATTTAATTTCGTCACCTATAGTACCAGTGACAAAAGCTATAGTCCAAATGCCTCGACGTGGGTATTCTACAAGTACAACACGGCGAAATCTCTCGTTAGAATCCCTCAGAAGGGTTTCTAGTATTTGTTTTAGAGTGCCATAAACTGAGCCAGCAAATGGAATTGCTTGTAGTATTTTCTCACCTAAATCTAACAGCCATTTTCCGGCAATATTTCTGGCCATCAGCCCTATTATTAGGATACTTAGCAATGGTACTGCTAGTCCTACTAAGAAGTTTAGCAAACCTACCAAAATTGGATGTAAACCATCGAAGGGATTAATTTGCTTTGGAATCTTGGTGAGAAAATCAATTACCCACCGAGCAATAGTTATAGTCAGCCAAATTGTGGTAGCTAATGGTATTACTACCAATAGACCAGCGATTAGGTCATTTTTTAAGTCCTGCCTTATGCGTTGGAACACCGATCACCCACTTCCTCATAACTGGCTAGATATTTTTTACTCCAGCCGAAAATCAAATTTATTTACTATATTTTATATCTAAGGTTTCAGATTAACTATTTTTGATTCTGAATACTGAATTATTTACCAAAAAATTGGGTTTAAAGCCTCGCCCATGAGTGGGCGTATGTTATAGTCAGAAAAGCACAAAGGTATTCAACCGTAAAAACCTAGCTATTTAAGTGTAGTGTTTGCACCTTGAAAACTGGCGTTGGTGAATGGGTAATGCTTTTGTCTCAAATCTCTATGAAAAAACTATAGTTGTACGGTTCATAAATAAATATTGAAGAGCATTACTTAATCACCAACCCCAGAATTTGACAAATGAGAAAAGTCAATTAATACGATTTATATAGTATAAATACCTAGCCACTTACCGATTTTTATACTACTTTTAATGTTATAAATTGACGTACGGAATGTAAGTTACAAATAATCAGGGGAATTGAAAAACCTTACATAAAATACCCCTTTGAGTCTACAGAGAATATGAATGGTATTGACATCCTCCCGACGTTGCTCTACCAGACAACGCGGGATTCCCATCCATCAATCAAACAACCGAAGTTGAACGAATGACTCAGAGGGGGTTGACACATCATTGGAGTCTGCTGCACCCACCCACCCCTCTTACTCCCCTCTCGGGAGGGGATGGGGGTGGGTTACGTTTCCTCCGTGTCCTATAAATAATCGACCGTTGACCCTTCCCTCCGGGACGCTACGCGAACGGCGACTACATTCAAAAAAGATAGTTGAACTGAATTTTCTACTGGTGTTTCAACCTTGGTTTTTGGTTGAACAACTTCTAAAATATTGACAGCAGCATTGGCATCTCTCCATACGAAACGTGCCACAATTAAAACAAGTCCATTATCTAATATTGAGCTTCTGTTTGCCTCCTGTGAAACCACAACAACTGCACTTTTTACAAATAGGTAATTCAAGAATTAATAATTAAATAATTCACGCCTTGAAGCCTCCCCTTGGATAGGGGAAAAAGCGGTCGAGGGATGGCGAGGAGACCTCGCCATCCCTCGACCAAGAGAAAAGAAAATATTCCTTATATTCAATCCTCTCGGTTAAAACCCGAGGTAATTATCAATTATCCATTATCCATTAATGAATTGTGGGTTCCCATCTGTTTATTACCCTAAATTATTGACCATATTTCTCAGATTTAGCCTCGGTCAAAGTTAGGAATTGTTGCCAACCTAAATCGCTAATTGCTTTGGCAAGTTTTCGGTTTTTAATCATGCCAGAAACATTGTCATACTTCCAGTACAATAGTGTCGTATTTTATGACTAAATCAGTTGACAATTTGTGTAGGAAGTCTGTTCTAATGTCTTTTATTTAGCATGAAGTTTAGCTACCCTAACCCGTGACTTTTCACGGGGTTTGCTGTCTTTTTCAGTACGAACAAACTTGCGTTGAAACTTAGCTAATTTCTTGAGGTTTTGTTTGAGTGGTAATGCCGCTTTAATCTTTTCACCATTACTCAATGTAGCAAAAGTTGAAATTCCTAAATCTATACCAATTGAATTGTTAGATTTTGGTAAATGTTCAGCACAATGTAGTAGTAGTGACGTTTCGCGAAACGTCACTACTACAAAACTAGCAAAGTAACGTCCTCAACTATCTCTAATAATAGTTACAGAAGTAGGTTTACTTCCTAGTTTTCTTGACCAAACTATTTTAATTTTACCTATTTTTGGTAAATAGATTTTGTCTTGACTAACTTGATAATTAGCTCCTACAAATCTAGCAGCTTGTCTAGATTTTCTAGATTTAAACTTAGGAGGCTTGACCTTGATACTTTTACGTTTACCTTTGCAACTATCAAAGAAATTCTTATATGCCTGGTCTAAATCTTTAAGAGATTGTTGTAGTGGAGTAGAAGCTACATCTTTTAAGCAAATTAATTCTTTCTTAGCTTGAGTTATAACTCCGTTCTACAGGTGGAGATAAAACCCCTGGTGAATTATTTTTTTGCCCTCATATTTTAATTGTTTCGCTACCAGTAACGGTGGTGATAAAAATTCATCCTCAGCTAACATCTTTTTCCAATTAATAACAACTTGAGTTAATAATTTTTCAGAAATTAATGAAATTCTCCGAGCACCTCCCTGACTCAAAATTTTTGCACAATATTGAAGATAATAAGTAAGCTGATTATCATTAATTAGGGTTTGCTGAATAAAATATTTTGGTAAGGGTAGGAGTCAGGAGTCAGGAGTCAGGAGGAATAGGGAATTTAGAGGAGGTATTCCCAAGAATTATCCCTTGATTTTTCTGCCATAGTTAGCCTAAAATCCTAACTTTTTGAGCATTTTCAACTGAAACAGGCGCACTTTTTTCAACCCTAAAAATTCTCAAACCTTTAAATGTCAATGCTTTGATATTTAATCAGCAAGCCTTAATTATCTTGGTTAAAGTTTTAACTATTCCTTGATTTGCTTGAGCATACTCATTTATTAAGTTCAGATTTTTACTTCCTACTATATTTTTAATTTGCCAATCAATCCATAGAATAGAATTAATGAATAATTCCTGATACTTTTCAGCAGAATAAATTCTCAAATATTTATCAGCATCTTTCTTCTTCCTTTGAGAACTGATAACTGAAATGACTTCTGCTATAATTCTCCCAAAGGTACTTGAATTAAATCCTGAATAGTAGTAAGTCTTAATCTTTCCAATTCTCGAATCCATTCTGATTCCGAATAAAATTTTTCTTGATACTTTTCAGCTAATTCTGACTCAACAGATAAATTTGTTTTTTGCCACATATTTAAAATCGCACTACGACGTTTTATAGATATAATTAATTCTAGAGTTGCAACTGCTGCTCTGATTTCTAAAGATGTTCTAAGAAGATTCTTTTCTGGCTTTTCGTTTAAATAAAATAGATGTTTTACTTTGGCTAGTTGAGCTGGATATTCTAAATAACTATCTTGCAGATTTGCAATTAAATCATCTGATTTATTAATTTCATTTTCTGACATATTTTCCACAGAAATAATTTGCTGCCATAAAAATCTATTGTCAGATAAACTAAACTGTAAATCTCTTGCCTCCATTGCATCTTTAACATCTTGACGATAATTAGGACAATGTAAGTAAATACGCAGTAACAAAGACTCAGCTTCTGCTAATAAACTCTGTTCTACAGGTGGAGATAAAACCCCTGGTGAATTATTTTTTTTGCCCTTAGTGAAGTTTCTGTTTTTTTGCTGATTAGATTTTAATTGTTTCTTTACTAATAACGGTGGTGATAAAAATTCATCCTCAGCTAACAGCTTTTTCCAATTAATAAAAACTTGAGTTAATAAATTTTCAGAAATTAATGAAATTCTCCGAGGATCTCCCTGACTCAAAATTTCTGCACAATATTGAAGATAATAAGTAAGCTGATTATCATTAGTTATCTTCGTTAAAATTTTAACTATTTCTTGATTTGCTTGAGCATACTCATCTGCCAGACTCAGATTTTTACTTCCTACTATATTTTGAATCTGCCAATCAATCCATAGAATAGAATTAACCAATAATTCTTGATACTTTTGAGCAGAATAAGTTCTCAAATATTCATCAGCATCTTTCCCATCAGGAATATTCAAAACCCTCAGTTTAACTTCCCCACTATAAGCAAGTTTTTCTATTTCTCCAATTGCTCGGTCAGTAGCTTGAATACCTGCTCGGTCAGCATCAAAATTTAAGATAATTTGTTTAGATTCCGTATAACGTAAAAGTTGTCTAATTTGAATTGAACTTAACGCCGTACCAAGAGAAGCAACAACATTATTAATTCCCGAATCATGAAGAGCTATTGCGTCAAAATATCCCTCGACAACTACAGCTTTATCTTGTTTAGCAATAGCAGTTTTTGCCTTATCCAAAGCAAATAAAATTTTTCCCTTATCAAATAATTCCGTCTCAGGAGAATTCAAATATTTAGGTTGTTCATCAGTCAAAGTTCTGCCACCAAAACCAATAACTCTACCCTGAACATCATTAATAGGAATTATTAAGCGATCGCGAAATCTATCGTAATAACCAGTACCAGATTTTCTCGGCAAAATTAATCCAGCTTTTTCGACTAATTCCACAGGAAAACCTTTTTGTTCTACCAGATAACCATAAATAGTTTCCCAACCATTAGGAGCATAACCAAGTTGAAATTTTTGAATAGTTTCTTCTGAAATTTGACGTGAAATTTGTAAATACTCCAAAGCAATTTTTCCCTGGGGTTGTCTTAAAGCGTGTTGATAAAAACTATTAGCCATTGCCAAGATTTCATAAAGTTTTTCCCGTAGAGAAATTTGCCGTTGAAACTCTTGTCTATGTTCAGGTAATTCTGTTTTAATTTGTATTTGATGACGTCTAGCTAAATCTAATACCACATCACTAAAAGAAGACTTACCAATTTCCATTAAAAACTTCAAAGAATTACCACCTGCACCACAACCAAAACAGTAGTACATTTGTTTAGTAGTACTAACAGTAAAGCTAGGAGTTTTTTCTTCATGGAAAGGGCATAATCCTACATAATCTTTCCCCCGTTTCTTTAAGACAATATGTTCTGAAATAACATCATAAATATCAGCTCTTTGCTTAACTTCTGCAATAGTATCTTGATGAAAACGGAAATTATTCATAGAATTTATCAAATAATTGTAAGTATTTATTCTGGAATGCAGAGCTAACAGCCGTCAGCTATTACAAAGGAACTGCGTTATCAGCTATGAACTATGAGTTATTAATTAATTATCCACTGAAGAAGAAATTAGTTTCCCAGGAAAATTAAAAGTTATGTTTGGGTATAATTCCGAAAGAAATGAAATTGGTCATCAGTTGACCTTAGTAAATTATTACGTTCAAAAGATGAATGCGAGCGCATTCCGCAGGAAATCCCAGCTAGCTGAATACTTACAAATAATTTAACCTAAATTTTGAAGTCAGCTAAGTAGGAGTATCCAAAATATTCATAGCAATCCGTTGAATATTTGTGGTCAAATAATATACTTTATGTTTTATTTATATAGCAATCAAGAATAATTTATGAGATATTTAAGAACAATTAAGAGCGATCAAAATCCTTTTATATTTTGACTCCTGACTCCTGATTTCCCCTCCTGGGAGGGGTTAGGGGTGGGTTGACTCCTAATTACCACTAAAATCTTACAACTGAAATATGATTGCTATATATGATTTCTATCACCTAGCTATAGCAAAAATTTAAAACTAAAATTATGATGACAATAGTTAACCATCACAGACAAATTGTTTGACCGAAAAATTCAGGTTTCAAGCCTCTCATTTCAAGGATAAAAAAATTTCCTTTTAACCAATATTTCTATTACAGAAGAGGTAATTATTAATTATTAATTGTTTTCCTAGGTCATGCTACGCAAACGGCTGTCGCCGACAGAAAAATTATTAATTATTGAATATATAAATCTATCTAAAAGCACTTGGAAATCAGCCATAGGGGTTGGTGATTAGGTAATACTCTTAAATATTTATGAACCGTACAACTATAGTTTTTTCATAGATATTTGAGCTAAGCATTCAGCTATTGGCAGTCAGCTCTCAGCTTTTTATTTTCGCTAAAGTCCAGTTAATAATAATCCCTATGACAAAGGCAATTATATTTTGTCTTTTGGAATACTCACAATAAAAAATTTAGGGAATAGGAAGTAAGGAATAAGGGGAAAGAGCGAGAACATTTTTCGCTTCACAGCTATATAATTTTTATTATGGCTAATTAATTAGCCTTGATATTAGCTGATTGCTAATAGCTCAGACCTGAATGCTTACTATTTGAGACAAAAGCATTACCCATTCACCAACATCCAAATTCTCAGGAAAATATTAAGCATAAATATTTAATTATTTACTCCTATTGACCACCATGATTTTCTCCTGACCCCTGATTTTTTATAGTATGTTTTGAACTGTGGAATGTAGACTATAACATTCTTTATTTTGAAAATGGTATAAAGTTCAGTAATGTTTTTAACGATTATAGCAATGAAGTCAAGATATCTTATTCCTAATTTCCCGACTCTCTGCTCTCAAGAAGATGTAGTAAAAATGCCCAATATTTTGGTATAATTATCTTTTTGTAATTTGATATCGTAGTAAAAATTTTCGTATTTAATATATATAAAAAA
This sequence comes from Dapis brunnea BLCC-M229, assembly GCF_050015995.1. Lineage (NCBI taxonomy): Bacteria > Bacillati > Cyanobacteriota > Cyanophyceae > Oscillatoriales > Microcoleaceae > Dapis > Dapis brunnea. Next base: position 8,184 of record NZ_JBNHEP010000139.1, read on the forward strand.
ATTCCCTCTTCTAACTAGGGAGAGAGGTATTTAGTAAATTTTTGAATAAACAGATATTGTCTGATTATTCCGACTAAAATTATGACTAAAAAATCAGGTTTCAAGCCTCCCCTTTTAAGGGAATGAAAAGAATAAACTTCAGTATTTTAAGCCGAATGTTTCAGCGGTCGGTACTGTTAACGTTGGCGAAGCTCCTCTGAAAGAGGCAGTTCCTCCACAGGAAGCTAACTGATAACTGAATTATAATTAGGGCTTACTGATTAAATCTAAAAGCATTTACATATAAAGGCTTTACCCTTTGCGTGTGGTCTAAAAGTGCAAGCTTTTTGCTCCCTGAAGCTGAAAATGTGAGGATTTTGAGTGGACAAGGGCGGAAAAACTGAGGGACATCCCACTACATACTCTGTAATTCCCTATTCCTCCTAACTCGGTCTTCTTGACTCCTACCCTCACCCATAAGACCTTTTCAGCAAACCCTAATTAATCACAAAATAGTGTATCTCTTGTTTCGTTACCTGTAATAGGATTTTTACCTTGAGCAAGTTTGCATAGCTCTTTTTGAGTATCTTCTCGCAAAAAAGCATCGGTAAAATCTGCCCCATCAATAATTGCCCCACGAAATTGAGTATGGAAAGCAAAAGCACCTTCCAAAATAGCATTAGTCAAATTTGCTTTGTTAAAAATAGCATTATCCAAAGTAGAATAACTAAGATTTGCTCCCTCTAAATTAGCTCCTTCTAAGTGAGCGCCAAACAAACTAACTCCACTTAAATTTGCATTAGTAAAGTCACTTTTACGCAGAATAGATTTTGTAAATGAATCATTAGTTAAGTCTCGACCAGAAAAATCAACACCTACCAAGATTTGTTTGTTATACTCATCAGCTAGAGTAGGTGTAGAGTTGGTAAATATCAAGGCAGTTATTGCCCCAATCCCAGTGATATATACTATTAATGAAAAGACGAAACTGACTAAAATTTGGAAAGTTTTCTGTTGTCTGAAATTCATACTACTTCTGACTAATTTACTCTAAGCAGTTCATAATTTAGAATAAACCAAAATGAGCCTTTCTTCATCTAGTCAATCTACTTATATTTCCCAAAAAATTGACAAAGGTATTTTGGGAGAAGAGTTAGTGGCAAAATGGTTAAATCAACAAGGTTGGCAAATACTCCATCGACGGTGGCAATGTCGCTGGGGAGAATTAGATATTATCGCTATGAAAACTTCTCCCTTCAGGGATAGCTCTAGTCAAAATTTTCCAAATACTCCTATTTTAGCATTTGTGGAAGTAAAAACTCGTAGTCGAGGTAACTGGGATGAAGATGGTCTACTAGCAGTTACAGAGTCAAAGCAAGCCAAACTATGTCAAACCGCAGAAATGTTTTTGAGCGATCGCCCAGAATTAGCAGATTATTCTTGTAGATTTGATGTAGCCTTAGTAAGGTGTAATTATACTCAGAAAAATTCTCTGTTCCTAATAACCCCATCACGAGAAGAGCAACTATCGGAATTAACTGTTGAGATGGGAAATTCTGTTGAGTTAGCAGGTTATCAACTAATTTTACAAAATTATATTTCTTCTGCTTTTATTGTTCATTTAGACTAAATACTTAAATTGTGAAGAATCAATTAAGTATATATTACTGTTATTGTACCCATACTAATATTAATTATAGTATTCATAGATGTATAGGTACAAACAAATTAGAGCCTGATTCAAGATTAACCCAAAGTTTCTGGGCAATATCCCAAACCCTTGACAAATTGGGTACGAAATGCTTCTATTTCATCTTGATTTGGCTGTCCATGGGAAACCACTGCTACCTGATAACGTCTCATCACACTTAAGGGTGATTGTCCAGTTTCCAAACCCCATAGTGCCATTCTGACACGGATATCAGGATCATAAGGTATTCCCAATTCATTCATAAAAGCCCTAAAATCTCCATGTTGTTGAGGAGTCAAGTAGTGACTCATTTTGATTTTTACAACCCAACCATCAATTTGATGAATTACTGTCATAAACTGAAGTGGTAGTCGGTCGGCAGTGTTTAAGTATTCAACTACTCTGAGACACAGGCTAGTATTTGCTAAAAAGTAAAGGTATTCCATATCAATTCAAACTCTTACCGCTTACAACTGTCGATTTTCCCCTGGTTTAACCTCTAAAATTTATTTTCTACTACAGAGGAAATATTAAAGGTGCTGGGAAACAGTCATAGGAAGCGGGGCGGATATTGCCGCTTCCCTATAAACAAATTAGGTATATGTTCTACAATGTTTAGGAGTGTAAAACAGCTATAGAATCTATTGTCCTTAATCTACTACAGGTATATATGCCTGGTATTCTCCAACTATATCTATGCTTATATATTCACTCTTATATATTGCAAATAACTAGGGGATAAGTACCCTAATTTATATGGGGGATTTTACCCAATTACCCGTTATATATTCAGTAATATGACCGATGTAGATTGGTCCATAGAGGCTTATGACTATCAACTTCCTGAAGAGCTAATTGCTCAAAATCCAGTTCTACCTAGAGATAGCTCTCGCTTAATGGTTGTAGAGTCACTGACACACCGTCATTGTATTTTCAGAGATTTACTAGATTTACTTCAACCAGGAGATTTACTGGTTTTGAATAATACTCGTGTAATTCCTGCTCGACTTTATGGCCGTAAAACAAGTGGTGCTCAGGTAGAAATTTTGTTATTGAAACCAATGACAAGTGATACTTGGTTAGCTTTGGTAAAGCCTGGTAAACGTTTTATCAATGGGGCAACAATCGAATTTGAACCTAATTCATCCTTTGATTGTGATTATAAGTTGCAAGCCACAGTATTAGCAACTGATCGAGAAACTGGTGGACGTGTTTTAAAATTTCATTTGCCTCAAGGAGTTTCTTTAATCAACTTCTTAGACCAATTTGGTCATGTGCCTTTTCCTCCTTATGTTACAGATTCACAGGCTCTCACTGAACAATATCAAACTGTGTATAGCAAGGTAGCAGGAGCGATCGCTGCTCCTACTGCTGGTTTACATTTTACTGATGAATTACTTGAGAAACTAGAACAAAGGAATATTGGAAAAGCTTTTATAACTTTGCACGTTGGTATTGGCACATTTCGTCCAGTTGAGGTTAAAGATATTACTACTCATAATATACACTCCGAATGGGTTGAGGTCTCATCTTTGACTGTAGATAAAATCAACCAAACAAAGGCCAAAGGTGGACGAATCATTGCAGTGGGAACGACAGTAGTTAGAGCTATTGAAGGAGCAGCACGAGCTAATAATAGTAATCCGCACTCATCGATTGAACCATTTTCTGGCGATACTAATATTTTTATTTATCCTGGTTATAAGTGGCAGGTAGTAGAAGGTTTAATTACTAATTTTCATCTGCCACGTTCTAGTTTGTTAATGCTTGTTAGTGCTATGATTGGCAGAAAACGTCTTTTAAGTTTATACGAGGAAGCAATTATTCAAAAATACCGCTTTTATTCTTTTGGTGATGCGATGTTGATTCTACCATCTGCTAGGATTAATTAAAGAAGACTGCTAGAGTTAACTATATATTTATATATATATTTTTTTTGTTTGGAATATTATTTGTGGATATTAGGCATTTTTTCAGGACTACTATCTAAGGGGCTTTCAATATTGGTATAATGTTAATAGTTAACATACCCCCCGGCGTAAACGCCTGGGGAAGTATTCTAGGTTGAATGAGTCCACTTAAATCAGATACCTTGCGATACCTAAGCCAGAGATGGTTCTCGGACCAAGCGTTTGCTCTATTGCTTCTTGCCTCCTGGGTCTGAGCTGCGCTTTTCATGTCGCGAAGCGAAACAGAGGAGCTAACGCTAACAAAAGCCTGTAGAACTATTCCCTACGTTACAGTTCAAACCTCAAAAACTTTCCTTCTCTGATACTTGGTGCTTAAAGCTTTTCCATGCACAATAATTCGGTGTGCACTCGCTCCATAACTCTACTTTATTAAGGTGCTAATGCGCTACGATTAGTATCTAGGTTTTTAGAGCAGTTGAATACCTTTGCCACGTATATAAGTAGTATGTATAAGTATAAGATAAAGTTGCCCTAAAAGGCCAAGGCTTTAAACCAAATTTTTCGGTAAACCATTTGCATATTAAAGCCCCAGTTAATTAATCTTCTTCTTCTTCCTCCTCGTTACTTGGATATACAAAACTGTGGGAACGTTGAGTTAACACAGATTTACCTAGGGATAGTGCCTTCTTGGCTGCTAGCTTTGCCTGGCGTTTCCAGTTAGCCTTCCGCATATTTTTCTTGGATTTTGAGGTTCTCTTCTTTGGTACGGCCATAAAAGTTATTCTATTCTCTAATAGACACAGCTTACTATCTTACCTTAATTTTAGTAACTATGGAAGACTCAAACTAATATCAATTAATATATTTTATTGATTATTTATTTGCCAAATTACCAAAAAGCTTTTGTAGAATATCCTTAGAATTACTGTGAATTTAGTCTTGGGAGTAGTCAAAGTTCATGGAAATCGTAAATAACTATCCCTGTCTCTGGATGGTTATCTACACTGACGTAGCCAGTTTTGAGCATTTCTTTCATAGTCTCTTCTACTTCTGCAAAGCTAGCTCCTGTTGCCATGACTCCTTGAGTAACAGATAATTTTCCTCCTTTAACTGAAGCTGCTTTGAGTAAGGCAAGCATTAATTGTTGACGGGTTTGTGGAACAGAGGCTTTCATAGCGATCGCCCCATTTGAGTGATATAGTGGTACTCCTTGAGATGAAATACCCAATTTAGCTCTGACTTTGGTATTATGTTCTTCTACCATACTGGGAATTAACAACAAGTCGATAAATTGGCCTACTCCAAATAAGCCATATGTAAAGAGCCAAACTAGACCTGTAAAAATTTTGCCATTGTAAATACGATGGCATCCACTTAAGCCTAGTAAGCAAGCTGCCCAAAATAGGTAACTATATCCTATATTATTCATTGAGATGTAGTCCAAAACATGATTAATCTTAATACAGCTCTGCCAAGCTGGTTATCTTAAAAATAGTGGACAATTAATATTTACTACTATCTTAGTTCAAACGGTGTTGAAAACTTAAACATTCACTTCAAGGGAAGGTATATTATTAAAGTTTAAGCAGGAATTTAGTCAAGTTCAAAGAAAAAAATGACTAATCCACTGACTCAATGCGAGTGGGTTATTCCTTCAGCGAAAAATGCCTTGTAAAATTACTGCTTTGACTCTCCAGAAGCAGTACCGAGATGCTGTCCTGTCTTCTTGAGTGCGTCTTAACATTTGCGTTCCGTGGCAAATTGCGCACTGGTAAAATCCGTAATCCTTCATTTCTGATGTTTTTAGCAGCGTTAATGTCACGGTCAATATTTGTAGTTAAGTAATTAGGAAAGTCCCAAAATCTCATATATATTAAAAACTACACATAGCTTTGCAATTCTTAACACAAATTAGATACTTCAAACCCCTAGACCTTGATAAACTATATAGCGTGGAAAATATACTGCCGTTTAAATCATTGCTCTCTATGAGAAATGGGGTCTATTAATATTAGCTAGCGAACTAAAACAAGTCGCACAAACAGAAAAATCAAAGTTTGGCAATACATTATCGTATCGTGGGGCGCAGGAGAACGCTAGAGTTAGTATCCTAGTACGCCTCTGAAGATATAGCCCTCTGGGATTAACTAAATTAGGCTTTTTCATTGGTTCTATTAAACGGTGAAAAGGTTTAAGTATTGCTCCCAAGAGATAGTTAATTTTAAGGTTTGTCAAGGAAAGAGGAAACCTTGGAAGTGATTCTAAGACTCTGTGCTTTTAGGCCGGAGAAAACGTCAATATACATAGATTCATAATTAAGAAAACAACAAAACTTATGGTAGGTTCTCTGAAAAAACCAGCTTTTGAAGAAATGCGTCCAGGGGTAAAAGTCCCCTCTAAAGAAACTATTCTTACACCTCGATTCTATACAACAGATTTTGATGAGATGGCTAAAATGGACATCTCTGTAAATGAAGATGAATTGCTCGCCATTTTAGAAGAATTTCGTGCAGATTATAATCGCCATCATTTTGTCAGGGATGAGGAATTTGCCCAATCTTGGGAGCATATTGATGGGGAAACTCGTCGGTTGTTTGTTGAGTTTCTAGAGCGTTCTTGTACTGCTGAATTTTCTGGTTTTTTACTATATAAAGAATTAGGTCGTCGCCTCAAAGATAAAAGCCCTGTTTTGGCTGAGTGTTTCAATTTAATGTCACGAGATGAAGCTCGTCATGCTGGTTTTTTGAACAAGGCAATGTCGGATTTTAATTTGTCTTTGGATTTAGGTTTTCTGACTAAAAGTCGTAAGTATACTTTCTTTAAACCAAAGTTTATTTTTTACGCTACTTATTTATCGGAAAAAATTGGTTATTGGCGTTATATTACTATTTATCGTCATTTAGAAGCTCACCCAGAAGATAGAATTTATCCTATTTTCCGTTTCTTTGAAAATTGGTGTCAAGATGAAAATCGTCATGGAGATTTCTTTGATGCTATTATGAGGGCTAAACCAGAATTTCTGAATGATTGGCAGGCAAAATTGTGGAGTAGATTTTTCTTGCTTTCTGTTTTTGCTACTATGTATTTGAATGATATTCAACGGGCTGATTTTTATGCCTCTATTGGTTTGAATGCTCGTGATTATGATAAGTATGTGATTGAGAAGACTAATGAAACTTCGGGAAGGGTTTTTCCAGTAATTTTGGATGTGGAAGATCCTCAGTTTTATGAAAGATTAGAAGTCTGCGTGAAGAATAATGAGAAGTTGACGGCGATCGCTAATTCTAATCAGCCAGGTTTTGTGAAGTCTTTACAGAAGTTACCTCTGTATTTATCTAATGGTTGGCAATTCTTAAAGTTGTATTTAATGAAGCCAATTGAAACTGCTACTATGCAAAGTTCTGTTCGTTAAGAAAGTTAATAATTAATTTTTTGATTTTGGTAGCCTTGTATCAAACAAGGCTATTTATTTGTGTTTAAAGAGAGTAGGTATAGCAGTCGAAGCAAAGATTAGGACATAATAGATAAAAATTATCTAGGAAAG
>NZ_JBNHEP010000140.1:0-2764 GCF_050015995.1 Dapis brunnea BLCC-M229
ATCCTAAGTTTGTTTTTTTGTCGAGGGAGGGAATATTTCTGGTATTTCCCTTCATCAAACCCAGAGTGCGATCGCTCTCACCTGAATCCTTACCTAAAAAGTCTCATGCTGTAATGAAAATTGGTGAGATAAATAAAATAAATACAGCTAAATATCTACCTGCTATTAGTTTGACTTACGATGAAAGTTATAAAATATTAGAAGAAGAAATATTGGATAAATTTGGAAAAATGCCAACATTTGATGAATATTTTAAATCTCATATTGAAGATATATCAACAGAACTAAAAGAAAGTTTCCAAGATTCATCAAAGGAAATAGAAAAGTCATAAAGGTAGGGTTGAGAATTTAGGAGTTAGGAGAATTACCGAAAAATTTAGGGATAGAGCCTCTCCATTGATAGAGAAAACAGAAAAAAATTCTTTTAGTCAATCCTTCTATTACAGAAGAAGCAATTATTAATTATTAATTATTAATTATTTACTTTGACTGTTGCTTCTTTGTCAACCAATTCGATAAATCGTCGAAAGTAGTAAAATCAAAAATCTCCTCGCTCAAATTTTCTAATTCTTCCAAAGACAAATCTAACAACTGATTTTTAAGATTCTCTGGAGTTTCACCAAAACGCTTTTTCAGTAGACGAATTATCAGAGCGATCGCCTCCTTAATTCTGCCTTTTTTTTCTCCTTTCTTTTCTCCTTTTTTTTCTCCTTTCTTTTCTCCTTGTTGTTTAGCAAAAGCAATTTGACCGCGACGGTCTCGAAGCAAGGTTTCTTGTCCGTGCAATTTTTCCAATTCTTGAGGAGTTAAATTAGCGCGGTTGGCAATATTGAGAGCTTTTTCTATTTCGGGAACTTCCCTTAAAGAAGTTGGTATTTCCTCCAAAATAGCTGCTTCTTTAATAAAATAAATCCACTTATCTGTTAAAGTCTCTAATTCAGACAAATTCTTCTTAAATTTCGGCAACTCCACAAATACAAAACCCATTTGCTCTTCAGTATATTCAAAATTTTCTGATTTCTCTTTTAAAACAAAGTCAGTAATCAATCTTTCCGTGTTTGGAAACATGAGAAAATCCATAATTGTTAAAGCTATTATTGGTCTAATCTCTGGATAATCTTCTCCCGATCTTAGCTGGTTTGAGTAAATTTTGGCCGCATTATAAACCACACGATTTCCAAAACCTGCCACGTTAGCAACTTGCATCTCAATAATAACTGTTGACTTATTGTCTAAAACTGCCCGAACATCCAAAAAACTATCCTTTAAAATTTCAACTTGACCGGGGTTATAGGGGTCGATAATTTCCAGAGATTTAATTTTGTTTTTCCCCTCATAAATAATGGCGTTCAGAAAGCTAATTAATATGTCTTGACTTTCATCAGAACCGAAGATTTTCTTAAAAGCATAATCAATTTTTGGACTAATAAATCTCATGGTCATTTAACCTCCTAGTTAATTTTTACTAATTCTCAAAAATCTACATAAAACAAGTAATATCATGTCCGGTGCGTATTTATCTTCATTAATTAATAATGGATAATTAAAACTATCTCTTTAAAAGGAGAGGTTTTAAACCTCTGAGGATTAATTATCAATTATCAATTATCAATTATCAATTATCCAGTAGCTAAAACCTACAAGATTCGATCGGGGTCAATACCTCTTTCTCTGAGTAAGTCTGCTAGTCGGTCAGCACGTTGTTGTTCCCGGTCAGCACGTTGTTGTTCCCGATCAGCACGTTGTTCTGCTTGTTCCCTAGCTTGGTCTAGCTCTACAGGAGTCAGAAATTTTCTCCCATCTGGTCGATATATTTCCAAAGTTTCTGGTGTGAGTTGAAAGCGAATACCCAAACGAGGACTCACCCAACCATCTACTTCTTCTATTGTTTTTAAGCCTTCCCCAACTCTAATTGAACCTGTAAAATTTATACGCTCGGGGTCATAAACATAATATTCTTCAACTCCATAATCATCATAAGATTGTAGTTTCTTCCTCATTTCTTTGGGAGTATTTCCTGGAGACAAAATCTCAAATACCACCTGGGGTACAATATTTTCCTCTTCCCACTGTTTATAAGAGCCGCGTTCACCTTTGGGTCTGCCAAAAACCACCATAGCATCGGGAGCAATACGAGTTTTATTATCGCCTTCCACGGGATACCAGAGCAAGTCTCCAGCGACGAATACATCAGGAACTTGGGCAAATAAAATTTCTAGGTTTTCTTTGATAGTGACTATCCAGCGAAATTGTTTTGTATTATCTGCCATTGGTTGACCGTCACTATCTGGGTAAATAATTTCTGGTTTGGTATCGGTAGTTAATTCTTTTACCATACTATGTCACCATTAAGTTTTTTAGGCTAACTATATTATACAGGACTTACGCAAAGACACTATATATAGTGTATAGTAATTTTGGCGATCTTCACTATAGTTTTGTGCGTTAGCGGAGCTTTGCGTCAGCAATCGCTTGAGTTTTAATTAAAAAAAACTTCAGTTATTCAAGTTAAACAAGTTTCATTTTAATTGAAGGATATTTCAATTCTGAGACCAGATAATCTGATAACAATTCATGCTTAACTTGATAAATACAGGACTTACGCAAAGACACTATATATAGTGTCTACTGATTTAGGAGAGCGCTATAATTTTTTAAGCGATCGCTTGAAAAGCCAAATTATCATAACTAATACAAAGATACACTAATATAATTAATTTTCACTCTATGTAGATGGTAGATGTTGCTAATTGTAAATCATTTT